>JBGTDB010000083.1:0-10242 GCA_041748515.1 Phycisphaerae bacterium | reverse complement strand
TTGGGAAGCGACGACACTCTCGAGTGTCTACAGACTTCCGGCACCGAGTCGGGCGACAGTTCCCCAAAGATGGCCTGGCAGGCTGAACTTCGACTTCCGGGGTTTACAAAGAGTCCGGCCGCGACCTATCGAGAGGTTGCCCGACCCCGGCGGGCAGTGGTGGACGGCCAGACGGGCGTTTTCAATACTTCTGAAGGGCTTTTTGGCGTTGGATTGCTGACCGGGCGGCGACTCTGGGCCAGGCCTTATGATGCGCCGCTCGAATTGGACTTGGTGCCGCTGCGTGACACAATGATAGCGGCGGGGGATGGCTTTGTCGCGGGTTTGCCCCGTTCAGGCCGCCTCACTTTGATGCGATCGATCGATGGATCAACAGTCTGGGAACGCGACCTTCGCGGTGAGCGTGTTGCCCATGTCTGGATGGAAGGGAGCCGAATCTTAACCTCTGACAGCGATTTGCAACGGCTTCATATTTTCGACCGAACAGATGGAAGAATGGTAGCCTCCCGAGTCTTCCGCCAACCGGACCCCCAGACATCCAGGGTCAATCTAATACGCTCTGGCGGGGTTCTATGCGGCCCCGATTCCAATGGACGAACGGAAGCGATTGTCGGAATTGATATAGAAACCGGCGAACAGGCATGGCGCGTCGAGATGGACAAGCCGGTCTACCAGATTTTCGAGCTCGAGCCGGGTCGAATCGGCGTAGGGCTTCTGGGCGGGGACGTTCGAATTCTCAATGCTGAGAACGGCGCGATCATTCTTGAGCGACATTATTCCAGAGGGTTGCCGATCGTGGACGGCATTCTTGTTGACGGCACGCTGGTGGCGCTGGCCGAACGACGCCAGGGGCAGCTTAGTGTGCCGGAGCTGGTGGCGATCGACGTGGCAACCGGCGAAGAAGTCTGGAACCGAACGGATCTGACGGCCCTGCCGGAGGATCCCGGGACGATTCGATACTTCGGCGGCGCGATCGCCACGCTGATTGACGCTTCTCGAACCGCGGTGCGACAGACAGGGGTTGCCGTTCAGCGGCATTCCATGGCACTGACCATGATCGACGTGAAGTCCGGCCAGGACTCAGGGGCGACGGCCGATCTACCGCCGCCGAGCACGGGAGCACGGCTGAATCGTGACATGGCGTTTCGCACCGGAATGATCATTGTGGGCTCCAACAGGTGGCTGCACGCGTATCGCTTGAAACCGACCGAAATCGCTAATCCAGAGGGATGATTAAGCTATGGCTTGCAACGGTCCCGAATTTGGTAAAGCCTTGAAGAGATCGGATTGGCGAATAGGTTTGTTCGCGAGTCTAGTACCCATTGTCTGGTGGTTGATTCAGCCTGGCAACATGCATCAATCCGTTGTTGCGCAAGCCAACGATACGATGGACGCTCGGCGGACTTCAGGCGAGCGGCTGCCCGAGGGGATGACGCCCGAGGCGCGCGCCGCGATTGATCGCGGACTGGCCTACCTGGCCCGTGTGCAGGAACGCCGCGGCTCATGGTCCAATCGCGATGGGCAGGGGCGGTATCCCGTGGCTATGACCGCTTTGGCGGGCCTGGCCATGCTCATGGACGGCAACACGACCACACAGGGGAGGTATGCCCCCAATGTTGATCGGGCGACAAACTTCCTCCTGCGATCCGTACAGCCCTCGGGTCTGATTACCGGCGGCGAAGAAGAATCCCGCTCGATGTACGGGCACGGCTTTTCAATGCTCTATCTGGGGCAGCTCTATGGCATGACAGAGGATCCGGACCGGGCACGACAGATCCACCAGGTGCTCAAAGCGGCCGTGGACCTGACGGCTCGGGCTCAGAGCCAGCACGGAGGGTGGATTTATCGTCCGGACAGCGGGGGAGACGAAGGATCCGTCACGATAACCCAGGTGCAGGGGTTGCGCTCCTGTCGAAATGCAGGGGTGGCGGTCCCCAAGGACTTGATTGACTCGGCGATGGAATACCTGGCCGCGTCGCAGAATAGTGACGGCGGGATCCGGTACGCACTGCGACAGATGGGCGGGGCCTCCCGGCCTCCGTTGGCGGCGGCGGCCGTGCTTTGCTGGTACAACGCCGGGGAGTTCGACAACCCGCGGGCCAAGCGGGCCCTGGAGTATTGCAAAGCCAATCTGCCGATCGCGGGGCAGCGAACGGGACACGACTACTATGCTCACCTGTACTGGTCGCAGGCGCTCTGGATTTCCGCGGATCCGTACTGGGAGGAGTACTTTCCCGCGCGGCGCGATTATATGTTGAAGTCTCAGAATCCGGATGGAAGCTGGATCGCGGATCGCGTCGGAGACATATACGACACGGCGGTGGCGCTGATTATTCTACAATTGCCCTTTCAACAAGTGCCGATCATGCAGCAATAGAATAGGATGACGAACTAAAATCTATGAAATTGGAATTGCGAATAGGAGTTTTGGATGAGTGACCATCAAGTGGCCGCCGGGCTTGCCAGCCGACCCTCGGGCGCGATCGACGACTTGCAGGCGCTGGATCAGCTTCGTGCCGCATACCGAGACATTCGCGCCGAGCTGGCCAAGGTGATTGTGGGTCAGGATGAAGTATTGGAACAGTTGCTGATCTCGCTCTTTGCCGGGGGTCACTGCATTCTCGAGGGCGTGCCGGGACTGGCGAAGACCCTGACCATATCGACACTGGCCCGTAGCCTGGGACTCGGTTTCAATCGGATTCAGTTCACGCCCGACCTGATGCCCTCGGACATCACCGGGACGGAAGTGATCCAGGAAGACAAAGCGACGGGTCGCCGGGAATTTAAGTTCCTACCCGGTCCAGTCTTCGCCAACGTGATTCTCGCGGACGAAATCAACCGTACGCCGCCCAAGACGCAGGCGGCCCTCCTTGAAGCGATGCAGGAGCGGCACGTGACCGCGGGCGGCGAGCGCCACGACCTGCCGCTTCCTTTCTTCCTGTTGGCCACCCAGAACCCGATCGAGCAGGAAGGAACATATCCGCTTCCTGAGGCGCAGCAGGACCGCTTTCTGTTCAAAGTCTACATTGGATACCCCAGTTACGAGCAGGAGTATGAAATCGCCGAGCGAACCACGGGGCACCTTGAATCAGACATCAAGGTTGTACTTGGCGGCGATGACATCCTTCGCTTTCAAAGACTCGTCAGGCAGATCCCGGCCGCGCCGGACGTTCTGCGACATGCCCTGGACCTGGTCCGGGCGACAAGGCCGGCGGAGCCGGATAGCCCGGAATTCGTGAAACGCCTGATCACCTGGGGCGCCGGACCCCGGGCCGTGCAGTCGCTGATCCTCGGTGGCAAGGCCCGGGCCGCCTTGAAGGGTCGCGAGCATGTTTCGATCGACGACGTTCGGGCCATGGCCCACCCGGTGTTGCGGCATCGCATCGTGACTAATTTCTCCGCGGAGGCCGAGGGATACTCATCCGACCGCGTGATTGACGAACTACTTCGGGCCGTTGAGCCCTATTCGACCCGATTGGACGGCGATGAGCGCATCAGCAAAGTACTTTCGTCCTGAGGTTCTAAGCAAGATCGCGCGCCTGGAGCTGCGCGCCCGCCGAGTGGTCGAGGGGTTTGTGAGTGGAATGCACAAGAGCCCTTATAAGGGCTTTTCCGTCGAGTTTGCCAACCATCGATCCTACGTTCCGGGCGACGACATTCGCCACATCGACTGGCGCGTATACGCCAAGGCCGACCGTTTCTTCGTCAAAGAGTACGAGGAAGAGACGAACATGCGCGTGCATCTGCTGTTGGATCGTTCCGGATCGATGGCCTATCCGGCTCACGCGGGCACGAACCGCATGACCAAGTGGGATTACGCAGCGACGATTGCCGCGTCTCTCGCGCATCTGCTCGTGTTGCAGCAGGACGGGGTCGGATTGACGCTCTTTGACAATGCAATTCGATTGCAGCTTCCAGTATCGACCAACCGCGCTTCGCTGATCGGGCTTTCACACAGCATCGAGGCCAACGCTCCCGGCGACAAAACGAACATCAAACTGCTGCTCGGAGAACTGGCCGGGCGGATTCCAAGACGCGGGATGGTCGTCTTGATTTCCGACCTGCTGACTGATGTTGACGACCTGGTGGATGGGTTGCGCCGGCTGCGGCACGGGCGGCACGACGTGCTTGTGCTGCACGTGCTGGATCATGACGAGATTGAGTTTCCCTTCGCAGATCGCACTCTGTTTGAGGGCCTGGAAGAACTCGATCAGCAGGTGCTGACCGATCCGCAATCTCTGCGGCGCAGTTATTTGAACGCACTGGAGGTTTTTCTTGGCAGGATTCGTCGGGCGTGTCTGGATCACCGCATCGATTACGCGCTGCTGAGCACGGCCGACAGTGTGGATATCGCCCTGACGACGTTTTTGGCCACGCGAATGCATCGGCGAATGACGAGAGTCTAGCAGCCTGTGGTGAAAGGTGTGGCACGAGCGAATCGTTCGTGATCTAACCGCCGAGTCGGCGGTGGCGTACGTCCTCCGGCGACTTGTGCCACGGCCTGCTGTCGAATGCGGATCGGTGAATCCGTAATGCGGAAATAAATGGACTTGACTCCACATATTCTGGCCGCTTTTGTCACCCCCGCCCTGGCCACCGCCGGGGCCGCGGCCATGGCCGCGCCGATTCTGATTCACCTGCTGGCCCGGCGCCGATTCAAACGCATTCGGTGGGCGGCCATGGATTTCCTGATCGACGCGGAACGCAAGAACCGACGCCGAATCCAGATGGAAGATTGGATTCTGATGGCGCTGCGGGCGCTGGCCGTACTGCTGGTGGGTCTGCTGGTCTCACGGCCGTTCTTTTCTCCAAAGGGATTCGCTTCCTGGGCCGGCTCTCAGCGAACAGAGCGCGTAATTGTCATCGACGATTCGTTCAGTATGAGTTATGAAGGCTTTGGCGATGGCACGAACAGTTTTGCCAGGGCCAAGGACGCAGCCCGGAGTATTCTCCGGACCGTTACGGCCCAGACACCGGACGATACGGTCACGATTCTTCGGACGAGCGAGCCAGACAAGCCGATCGTGGCGGGCGCGTACCTCGAGCAATCGCGAATGGAAGGCACCCTGGCGCGACTGGAGGCCATTTCCGTTTCGCACCGGTCGATGGACCTGCCGATGGTTTTCAACGGCGTGGTCGATGCATTGCGGCGCGATACGGGCTTGCTAAGCGCGGCCGTCTATTTCGTCAGCGATTTTCAGCGCTTGGACTGGGCGCCCGGCTCAGGCGAAGCCCGTTCAGGCCCGACGTCGCAAGGTCGAGGCACCGCCGGCCTCCCCGACGGTTTGCTGCGTTGGGCGGAAGATGGGAAATCGATTCGGACGTATCTGGTCAATGTCGGCGATGCAAACGCAACCAATGCGGCCGTTGTTTCCTTAGAGCTTCCCGCCGGGCAGGTCGTGGCGGGGACTGAAGGGATTCTTCGCGCCGAGTTGGCGAATTTTACGAATCGGCCGATGAACGACGTCGCCGTTCGGGTGACCGTGGGAAATCGCCCTGAGATCGTAAAGACAATTCCGAACATGCCTGAGCGGCAGAAGTTGAACGTCGAAATCGAAGGATCCTTTCTGCGGACGGGCGACGAGGCTGTCCGGGTAGATCTGCCGAACGATGCTCTCCAATTGGACGACACGCGATACCTTGCCGCATCGGTGGTTAGCGCTCTGCGGATCCTGGTGGTCAATGGCGAACCGTCGCCGGACAGCTTTGATGATGAGACTACCTTGTTCGTCACCGCCCTGCGGCCAGAGGGTGAAATCTTCAGCGGGTTTGAGCCCACCGTTATCACCGAGAGTGGGCTGGATGAGGCCAACCTTGGCCAATTCCACGTCGTTGTTCTGGCCAACGTCTTCCGGATCAGCGACCCGGTTGTTGAATCGCTCGAGCGGTACGTTCGTTCGGGTGGCGGGCTCCTGATTTTTCTTGGCGACCAGGTTGACGCGGACGTCTTCAATTCAACGTTCTACAGGCTGGGCGAAGGCGTTTCTCCGGCGGAATTGATCGAATCGGTTCGACCGGCGTCGCCCGCCAGGCTGATGATTACCGATCGGCTGCACCCGGCGCTTCGCGGGATTGGCCGCGCGGAAGATCCGTTGGGGCTGGCCCAGGTTCCGTTCTGGACTTACTTTGCCGCGCGACCGCACGGGATCGAGTCGGACTCGGATGTAGGCGGCCTGATGGAGGCGGAGCGTACAATGGCTGCCGGCCACGTGCTGGCGCGCTTCAACGATCCCGAGGAGCGGCCGGCGATTATCGAGCGGGCGTTCGGCGAGGGGCGAGCGATGTTAGTCGTTAGCTCCGCCGACAAGGAATGGAATCTCTGGGCCGACCATCCAACGTATCTTCCGGTCATGATGGAACTGGTCGCGCATCTGGCGAGAAGCGGTGCGAGCGGCGACGATCTTTGGGTTGGCTCGCCGATTGAAATCAACTTTGACCCGAGCCTTTATCAGCCGGACGTTACCGTTCGCCCACCGGGTTTCCCCAACGAGCCGGAGGCGTTTCTGACGGCCACGCCCGCCGAGGGCGGCCTAGGGCTGGTCGCCCGATGGGAACATACCGACTCGACCGGAATCTACCAGTTTCTTTTAGCCCAACTTGGCGGCGGCGAGCACATTCGGCTGGTGGCAGTGAATACCGATCCACGGGAGAGCGATCTTGCCGCGGCCGACGAGGCGGAACTTCGACGATCGATGGGGGATCTGCGCTTCGAGTACGTTCGCGGCATCGAAGCGCTGGCCGCCGGGACGGACGAGCGCCGGACCGAACTTTGGATGGTTTGTCTGATTGCGGTGGTGGGGTTGTTAATGACCGAGCAGGCCCTGGCGTTTCATTGGGGGCGCAGGCGATAGAGAAGAATCTGAAATGTTGAATTTAGAATCTAGAAAGACGCGTATCGAATGGCGAATGCCGGGCGCTGGCAATAGCAACGGGACGACAATCGAGAAGCACCAAATCACGAGATTTTTGAAATGCCCAAATGATCGATTGCAAGAATGCGAAATCGCCAATTCAAAGGGTTGCCGGAATCTGAAATAAGGAATCAATGTTCCCCGATCCGTCTCAGTTGATCCTTGCCGCTGCCACCCACGAAGAGGCGCGCTATGTCACCGAGCTTCGGCATTGGCCTGAAGGTTGGTTGGCCGTCGGCGGGCTGGCCTTATTGGCCGGGCTGCTTTGGGCCGGGGTGTGGATGTATCGGCACGAAGGCCGACTGGGCGCGTCAGGAAGAGCGAGGGCGCTTCTGGCGGGCATTCGTTGCCTGATTCTGCTGGCGCTTGCCGTGATTCTGCTGGAGCCGGTGCGGGTGCAAATTCTCCGCCAGTGGATCGACTCATACACGATCGTGCTGGTGGACAATTCGGCGAGCATGGACTTGGCCGACAACTATCGCGACCCCGACACGGTCGAGGGCGTCCGCGAACTTATGGGAACGTCGGAGCCCGGCGAGGTGCGTCGCGCCGATGTCGCCGAGACGATTCTTCAATCGAAGGACAGGCCGTTCCTGCAACGGCTCGCGGACAATAACCGGGTCAAGGTGTATTCCTTCAGTAACGAAGCGGAGCTTCTTGGCGTCGTCCGATCCGCACGCGAACGGCCTGCCGGACGGCGTTCGGACGGTGTGGCCGTCGGCTCCGAGCCGGAAGGCGCGACGGAGGGCCTGAATCCGCCCGCCGCCTTTGCCGATCCTGAAACGCTGGGAATCAAAGTCACGGCGACCGGGCCTGCAACCAACCTCGAACGTGCTTTTCGCCGCTCGGTTGAGTCGCTTGGCAGCGCGCCCATTGCGGCGGTCATAGTCATGACCGACGGGGGCATCAATCAGGGCGCGTCCGTGGAAGAGGTCGCGCGCTTTGCCCATGAGCGTAAGATACCACTGCACCTCGTGGGGCTCGGCGATCCGTCGTCGCCCCGAAACGTGCGCGTTGTGGAAGTGATCGCTCCGGAAAATGTCTTTCAAAAGGATCCGTTCGCCGTCACCGCGAACATTGCGGCTGAGGGTGTCTCCGGCGAAATGCTCCATGTTGAGCTGCGTGAACGCGACGCCGCTACGGGGGCGGAGCGCGTGGTTGACCGCCGCCAGGCTCGTGTCGGCCCGGGAGGGGCGGTTGAGCCGGTACAGTTCGAGATCAACCCGGACCGGGTGGGTCGCTTCATCTATACCGTCGCTGTCGACCCGGTGTCGGCCGAAACGCTGACCGAGGACAACAGCCGGCAGGCGGCCGTTTCCGTTATCGACACCAAGACCCGCGTGTTGCTCGTTGCCGGCGGACCGAGTTGGAATTATTCCTATGTGACGCACCTTCTGGAGCGCGACGAGACCTTTGAAGTGAGTTGCTGGCTGCAAACGGCCGATTATTCCGCCGTTCGCGACGGCAACATTGTCATCGACCACCTCCCGGCCACGGCCGAGGAACTCTTTGAATATGACGTCATCTTGCTGATTGATCCAGCGCCATCGGAGCTGACCCAGCAATGGGCGATGACGGTTGATCGCCTCGTATCCAATCACGGCGGGGGCTTGCTTTATCTTGCCTCGCGACCGCACGGGGCGCAGTTCTTTCGTGATGAGCGCCTAAAGCCGCTGCGAGATCTACTGCCCATCGTGATCGATCCCGAGGCCGAGCTGGTGCTCAACCAGGTCGGGCATTACCAGACTTCGGCGTCTCCCCTTGAGATTCCCGACACGGCCTACGACCATCCGGTTATGCGGCTTGCTGACGACCCGGCCTCGAACCGGTTGGTCTGGAATGACGTGGGCGACGTTTTCTGGCATTTTCCGGTGCTGCGTCCCAAGCCGGTCGCGACCGTGCTTCTGCGGCATGGAAACCCGCGAATGCGGAACTCGTATGGCGGGCATGTACTGGCAGCGGTGCAGTTTGTCGGCTCCGGCCGGTCGGCCTACATCGGTTTCGACTCGCTTTGGCGGTGGCGTCGATACGGAAAAGGTTTCTATGACCGATTCTGGGTTCAGCTCATCCGTCACCTGGCGGAAGGCAAGCGGCTCGGCGGATCGGGGAGGGCCTTGCTGGTCGTTGAAAACGAGCAGCCATCGCTGGGCGAGGCGGTGACTGTGTCCGCCCGACTGCTCGACGTTGGGTTTGCCCCGCTTCGACGCGACCAGGTTACGGCACGATATCAAGTAGATTCCGATCGCGGGGATTTGGTGCTAACCGCACGGCCGGATCGCCCGGGCTGGTTCGAGGGGCGGTTCATTCCCGACCGGACCGGTACTTACCGGGTGAGCATCGCCGTGCCGTACGCCAAACCCGGCGATCCACCGGAAGTTGGAAAGGACGTCTTGGTCTCTCGGCCCAATCTTGAGTTGCTGCAACCGCAGATGAACAAGGCCGCGTTAACGATACTCGCGGAGCAATCGCACGGCGGCCGACTTTGGCCGGTCAATCAGGCATTGGATCTGCCCGACGCCATTCCGGACTTACACGAGGAAGTGTCGATTCGATCGCGGCCGATAACGTTGTGGGATAATGGAGTTGTTTTGGCCGGATTGGTTTTTTTGATGTCCCTTGAGTGGGGAGTTCGCAAGTGGAATCGCCTGCTATAGATCCCCGGGAGAATGCAATTCAGGGAAGCGCCGGTCGGCCGGCGACGCTCGATGCTTCAATTACGCATCGGCTGAAGGCCGTTGCCTCCCGTCTTCGCGGATACATCCTTTTGGAAGGCTTGGCATGGACCATCGGCCTCCTGCTTGTGGCAATCTTTACTCAGTTCGCCCTCGATTATTTCACGCGCGGGTTGCGATTGAGCATTCGGGCGGCCCTGCTCGCGGCGATTTTGGTAGCCGTCGCGTGGATTGCATGGCGCCGACTCATTCGACCGTTGTGCGTTCGCATCGATCAGGCCGATATTGCAAACCTCGTCGAGCGCCGTTTTCCTCATCTTTCGTCGACGTTGATTTCGGCGGTGCGCTTCGCCCGTGGAGAATACGGCTCGACCGATTCAAACTCTCCGTTGCTCGCCGCGGCCGTGATTCGGCGGGCCGCGACCGTGGCCGGGACCGCGAAATTCAGAGCCGTCCTCGACGCACGCCGGGCCAAGTGGTCGGGCTTGGCAATCATCGCTTCGTTGGCCATACTGTTTTCCGCCGTTCTGGCGGCGCCTTCATTGGCGTCCCTATGGTTCAGCCGAAATGTTCTGCTTCGCGACGTGCCATGGCCGAAACGGACATACCTTGTCGTGGAGGCGGTCAATGGCGAGATCGTCGGGGCTCGCGCCGACGAT
>JBGTDB010000082.1:0-10449 GCA_041748515.1 Phycisphaerae bacterium | reverse complement strand
CTATTTTGACGGCGGCGTCGAGCAGGTGATCGCATCGACCAAAGTCAGCGGAAGCCAGGTCGGAACGACGTCGTTGAGCGATGTCACCGTCACAATCCCATATATCTCGCCCGAGGCCGTCTGGGCCAACCTGCCTATCGGAATTCTAATCCGCCCCGCCGTGGATGACCCCGATGACGAGGACGGAGAGGGGTTCTGGAACGTCGATCACGTTCGCCTCGTGTCATCCGACGGAGAAGTTCCGGCCGTTTCGACATGGGGGCTCGCGATCATGGTGCTGTTGCTGGCCACCATGGGCACGATCCTGATGGGTCGGCGGGCTACTCACGTTTGAATGAACGAGACGCGACAGGTGGTGCCGCTCGGCGACCGGCGTAGCGGCAAGTAAATCGAGAACGCCTCGCGGAACGGACCATGGACTCGATCGGAATCCGAGGACGGCGGCGCTACATATGTTCCAGGGGCGCATTCTCACTGCTGGAACTCCTTGTCGTCATCGCCATCATCACCGTGCTTCTCGGCGTCACCCTCCCCAGCCTGAGCGGCGCGAGGCGATTGGCCCGGCAAACGGGCTGCCTGGCCGGCCTTCAACAACTGGGCATCGCCATTTCCACGTACGCGATGGATAACAAGGGCTACCTGCCCTACGGTCCCAAAGCGCCCCCGCCCTCGGCCACGAATTTCTATCCGTTGACCGGAAACGTGACCTCATTGGTCTCGTTGCAAAACGGAAGGCCCGTTGGGCTGGGGCTGCTTCTGAACGGCTATCTTCAGGACAGCAAGGAAGTGCTGTTTTGCCCCGGGGCCGATGAAAAATGGGACACCAAGGCCTCGCTCGAGGCAGTCGGCAAGTCGCAGGTCGAAGCAAGCTATTACTATCGACATGCCTCCGTGGCCTCGTTGAGCGGGCCCCTGCCCGTTCCGAACATGCACCTCGATCAATTGGGGCGAAATCGCAAGGGAGGAAACATCCGCTGCCTCGCCTATGACACTCAGTTTATTGCACCCGCACAAATGGCGATGTTCAATCTCAGAACGCGAACGCACCACAAGCAGCAACTCGTCAACGCGCTTTATACCGACGGCCACGTAAGCGAACACAAGAACGTGGGCAATCGCTTCACGGTCAACGTTTCCATCTCCGTTTACCAAACGCTGGGCCGGATTCTGGACATTTTTGAAGAACTGGATCCGGGCTGACTCTCCCATCGAAGGAACGATTTTGCCGCCCACATCGCGTTCTCCCTACGGCTGGCATTAGCACGAACTCAGGGGTCGTCATTTTGCAACTGCACCAAGAAACGCGAATCAAATCAACCCAAGACCGGCCAGAATAGACCCCGGAACGCGATTGCAATATCCATTCCGGCCTCAGGGACTCGCAGATTCCGCGGAGTCAGATCGAGACAAGTCCCTCGCGCCGATTTTTTCGTTGAAACCTGTAAGACTTGTGCTATGCTGAGCCTCGCGTCAACGCGGTGCAATCTCGTCGCGCCGGATTTTATTGGGTCGGGAGTCCTGATCTTCAATAGCTCATTTCATATTCTCGGAGTGGGCTTGTTGCCCGCTTACATCACCGCTCTCTAATGGAGGATCGTTTGATGTTTCAGAAAAAGCTAGTTCGCAGCAACCACCGAATGGCGATTGGAATGGCCGCGGCCGTGACAATTGTGCTGGCCGCCCCCTTGGTCCTTGCCGAAGGCGAGACCAAGATGAAACGTGTCCCGCCCGAATCCTTCGTCGGCGGCATCACCCTTGAAGAGCACTTTGCCCGACAGACTGACTTGCACGTGCGACTGAACGCCAACCAGCCCGAAGCGGCGGGAGAGCGTGTCATTCGCGTTGATTTGAATGACCAGGATCGTGCCGATCTCGCCGCCCCGCCGGCCGGATTGGCCCCCCTTCGCATCGGCGTGGTCAAGCCGATCGAGCCCCGATTCGAAATCGCGAACGGAAAGGGATTCGACATGGGCGCGATGACGCAGACGCGCGAGGGATTCGCCTGGGCGGTAACGGTTTCGTCTCCCGGCGCGCAGGCCATCCGAGTGCATCTGACCAATTTCTCGCTACCGCAAAACGTCGAGTTATATTTCTATAGTCGCGATGGCGAGGTCGACGGGCCCTACACCGACCGTGGACGCGACGGAAACGGCGATTTCTGGACGCGCTCCATCGCTTCGGACACCGGCGTCATTCAGCTTCAATATTCGGGCAAGGCGACCCGCGCGGCCCAGCAGGCCATGTCAATGGTCATCTCCGATCTGGGTCACATCCAGGGACGACCAGTACCCCCGCAGCAGAACAACGTCGCTTCGCACGACACCTGGCCGTGCGCCGATAATGCGTCCTGCCTGGTGGACGCAAACTGCGTCAACGTTTCGCAAGTGAGCGCGGCCAAGAACGCGGTCGCCAAGTATGAGTGGATTCAGGGACAGTTCATCAACACCTGCACCGGCGGTCTGATCGCCGATAACGATCCCAACACCCAGATTCCGTATTTTCTCACGGCCAACCATTGCCTCAAGGCAAGCAACTCCGGCGCGGAAACATTCTTCTTCTATACGACGAGTTCCTGCAACGGAACCTGCCCCCATAACCGCCTGACCGGCGGCTCCCCGGCGGCCAGCACCGTCGGCATTACCCTGAAGGCAACGGGCAGTTCTGGCGACTTCAGCCTGTTTACATTGAACCAGGCCCCGCCGTCCGGGACTGTGTTCCTCGGATGGAACACATCGCCCGTCGCCAACAGCAACGGCGCGAATCTCTATCGGATCAGCAATCCAAATTTCGGTCCGCAGGCCTATTCGCAGCACAGCGTTGATACCGGTTCACCCACCTGCACGGGAATCCCGCGAGGGGCGTGGATTTACAGCCATGACAACACGGGCGCCACCATGGGCGGCAGTAGCGGCTCTCCGGTTGTCAACAGCGCCGGCGAGATCGTCGGTCAACTGACCGGCTGCTGCGGTTTCAATTGCGGCAACGTCTGCGATTCCAACAACAATTGGACCATCGACGGTGCGCTGGCCTCTTACTTTTCTGCCGTCGAGCCGTTCCTCGCCCCGGCCGCCGGCTGCTCCTCCAATGCCGATTGCGCTTCCGGCGAGCTTTGCTGCGGTTCGGTTTGCACGGCTCCGGTTTGTTCGGTGAACTCCGATTGCAACGACGGCAATGCCTGCACGATCGACACGTGCAATTCGGGCGGCACCTGTTCGGCCTCGTGCAGCAACACCTCGGTGTCCTGCGGGCCATCGGACGGCTGCTGTCCCAGCGGATGTTCGTCTTCGAACGATCCCGATTGCGGCACATCATGCGGCGGAAATCGCGCACCGTGCAGCAGCAACGCCGACTGCTGCTCTGGAAATTGTCGAGGCGGCACATGTCGCGGAAACTAAGGCGCGAGTCTTCGCCGCGCGTGCCTGACCGCCATTCGGGTCGGCAATAGGGGCGGAATTCAGCGTCTCGTAATATCGCGGGCGGGTCGGTCCTGGCGGCCGACTCGCCCGCGTTGCTTTGCCCTTCCTTCTGGCGAGCTCGCCGGAACCTGGCGAAATCAACGAACGAACAGGCGGCGCAAGCTGGGCGACTCAGGGCGATCCGATAATCGCCACTGGACATCCGCTGACCACATTTGCAGGCTTCAAACGCACCGTCCGATATTTCAGCGGGAAAATCACGGAAAATGCACCGCGATAACTCCACTTCGGCCCTTTCAGTGCTTGCCGTGCGTCGGTACAATGTAGCCGCTGTCCGATGGCATGGACTCGAACGTGACACACCGTGTCACTTGGGAAGAGTGCCTTGGCTGAGGGAGCGTTGCCTCGAATGAGAAGCATTCCGCCGCTTGGCGTCAAGGGCGGGTACCGCTGGGCTCCCGGAACGATGATTGGCTGATTCGAGAAGATGACGAGATCGAGCGCTATGTTAGTCGCCACTCCGCCTCCTACGCCAAGATCGATGCCCGCGCCCCCGGTGAAGCGGTTCCTCGATTACTTGTTTATCGAGTGCGGGCTCGCCGGGACCACCATCACCGCGTATCAGCGCGACCTCAACGAGTTCTGGGACCACCTCCAGTCGCGCGAAACCGAAACGGCCGAAATCACCATCGACGACGTGCAATCGCACCTCATCGCCCTACAGCGCCGCGGATTGGCCCTCTCGTCGATCGCCAGACACCTTGCATCCATTAAAGTTTTCTTGCGGCATCTGCACGCCGAGCGCATCTTGCGCCGCGACGTGGCCTCGCTCATCGAATCGGTCAAGCGCTGGCGGACCATCCCCAACACCGTCCATTTGCGACAGGTCGAGGCACTCCTGGAAGCGCCCAGGCCCAACGAAGAGTTCTACCTCCGCGATCGCGCTTTGCTCGAATTGCTTTATGCAACGGGGATGCGGGTCAGCGAGCTGGTCGACCTCAACGTCAGCCAGTTAAACATCCGACTGGGCTACGTTCGCTGCATCGGCAAAGGACGCAAGGAGCGAATCATCCCGATTGGCAAGTCCGCCATTGATGCCGTCGCCGACTATCTCGACCGGCTCCGCGGGCGCCTATTGGGCGGGCGGGACGCCGACGCAATGTTCCTTTCCCGCACCGGCCGCCGCCTCGATCGAACCAACGTTTGGCGCCTCGTGCGAAAATACGCCCAGCAGGCCAATATCGAAAAGCCACTCTCGCCGCACACTTTACGCCATTGCTTTGCCACCCACCTTCTGGCAGGCGGGGCTGACCTTAGAATAGTTCAAGAACTTCTCGGCCATGCCAACGTTGTAACCACCCAAATTTACACCCACGTCGACGAGGCTCATTTGAAACGGGTCCATCGCGAATTCCATCCAAGGCCCTAAGATAATCGGGCGGAGCCCGTTTCCATTGGTCGCAAGCCAACGAGGCCTGTTCGGTCTTCGGTGCTTTGCCTGTTATTTTTTACGTGCAATGGCTGTGAATTTCCGTGGCTGGTTCCATGGAGGGAGTTCATTCGTGTCAATCATCGATTTTCAAAACCGCACCCATCTTTCCGATGATCGCCTGCTTTCACTCTGCTACGCCGGGCTTGCCGGCTGGTCGGTGGGCAGGATCATTCTTCGCGTTCGCTACAGTCGCGGGGCCGATTTTTCGGGAACCTGCTTCTACGCGGACAAGCGTGTTTTCATCAATCTCGGTCGGCACCTGAAGTACCCGTATCGGATGGAAACCAACCTGGCCAAGGTCAAGTTGGTGGATCAGAGATGGCGACGCCTGTCCTATACGATTGAATTGCGCGATGCCTATGAGCTTGCCCTCTTTATCTTCATGCACGAATTGTTCCATCTATTGGTCAAGCGTGCGCGACGCAATACGCGACAGAAGGAGTCTATGTGCGACCGTTTCGCCGCCCGACTCCTGGTCGATGATTTCGGAGCCCCGGTGCGGGACGCCTCCGGCCGGCGCGTCCGCCGCGAGCTCTGGGATTTTCAGGATCTTGAGGGTTTCGTGGCCGCGGCTCGCGATCCGCTCTATCGCGGCCGGACAACCCGTCCGCTTCTGAAGTCCGCCAGCCGGCCGAGGCAAAAGAACCAACTGCTTCTCTTTGCGGATTGAAGTCTCTTGAAATGGTGCTGACCTTGCTTCGCACAATTCGCAACGCCGCAAACCTAACGGCATTGCCGATACGTCGAAGCCGTTTGCCAATTGTACGAGTATAATGGAGCCTATGGCCGAATCTCCGCCCATCGAGACCTTCGCGAACCCGCATCCCAATCGCGATTACGTGATCGAGCACGTCGCCCACGAATTCACCAGCGTCTGCCCGATGACGGGCCAGCCGGACTTCGGCATCGTACATATACGCTACACGGCCGGTTCGGCGTGCATCGAGCTCAAGAGCCTCAAGTTGTATCTCCAGTCCTTTCGCAACACCGGAATATTCTACGAAGATGTTACCAATCGAATCCTGAACGATCTGCTATCCGCTTGCCGCCCGAAGTGGATGGAGGTTCGCACCGAGTGGTCCCGCCGGGGTGGCATCCATTCGGTTATCACCGCCGAACACCGATCAAGATAGGCCTGTTTGGCTGGAGTCCAGGAAAGAATTGCCCTTACTTCCCGCCGGCGATTCGGTTCATCAAGGTTTTCAGGCCATTTTTCGGATTGCTCTAATCGTGTCACATAGGACACGTCCTCCCTTCAGCAACTCGCAGTTAGGCGAAGTCGGGAATTGCGCCGGCAACGGCGGCGCTTCCTGATCCAGAGCGATTGTCCAAGTGGAACCGCAAACTAATTTCCCGCCGCGCCGGTAATCGCGACTTCCCGGCCGCGGGCATCCTCACACAGAACCACCATCTGATCGCTTGTGAATTCCAGCTTTCCTGTAATCACGATCCGCTTCCCGGTTTCAAGTTCAATCTGATGAACCACGTCGCGCTTACGATTCAATATCGAGAAGGCGACGTCGGCTGCGAGCGAAAGCGTAATTCGAGCCACATCCTTGTGATGGGCGGCAAGCTGCAACATGCGCAGAGCGTCGAGCATGACGCTGTCGGGCTGTTTGACCTGCCCCGATCCGCGGCAATGCGGACAATCGTGATACATGTTGCGGCGGATCGACGGCCCTTGACGCTGGCGGGTCATTTCGATCAGGCCGAACGCACTCATCCGCAGCGTGCGGGCCCGCTCCTTGTGTTTCTTCAGGGCGTCGCGCAGGGCCAGTTCGACCTTCCGCTTGTTGCGATCAAGTCGCATGTCGATGAAGTCGCAGACAATCAGGCCGCCCAGATCGCGCAGCCGAAGCTGCCGGGCGATTTCCTCCGCGGCCTCAACATTGATCCGCAGGGCCGTCTCCTCGGCGTCGTCGAGCGTCCGAAACCGACCGCTGTTCACGTCGATCGCCACCATCGCCTCGGTTGAGTCAATCACCAGCGACCCACCGGAAGCCAGTGGAACGTGCCGGTTGTTGATGCGCTCGATCTCGGCCTCGATGCCCAGCCGATGGAAGAGCGGCTCGCGCTCGGAGTAAAGTTCGATCGGCACTTTGGTACGCGGCATGGCGATGCGCACAAACTCGCGAACTTTCTTCGCCGTCGCGGCATCGTCCACCACGATGCGCGAAAAATCCGTCGTATAGACGTCGCGCAGCGTGCGAATCACAAGGTCGGATTCGCGATAAAGTTCCGCCGGCGTCCGCTCGCTCTTGATCCGCTCAACCACGGTTTTCCAGAGCCGTTGCAGATAGTTGAGATCCCGCTGGAGTTCACGCTTGGGCCGATCAAGCCCCGCCGTTCGCAAAATAAACCCGATGCCCTTGGGCAGCGTAAGCTGCGAAAGCACGTCGCGCATCCGCCGGCGGGCCTCTTCGTCTTCGATCTTGCGAGACACGCCCGAATGGCTCATGCCGGGCATCATCACCAGGTATCGACCGGGGATCGAAAGATAAGACGTCAGCGTCGGCCCCTTGGTCCCCACTCCTTCCTTGGTGATCTGAACGATGACCTCCTGCCCGCGCCGAAAACATTTCTGAATCGGCGGACGATGATGCCTCGGAATTTTCCGACCCACGTCCTCCGCGCCGCCGGAATGGTTGGGAAAATACTGCGGCTGAACGTCGGAAATGTGTAGAAATCCGTTCTTCTCCAGCCCGAAATCGACAAACGCCGCCTGAATGCTCGGCTCAACGTTGGTCACCCGACCCTTATAGATGTTCCCCACGTGCGATTGCGTGGACTCCCGCTCCATGAAGAGCTCTTCCAGACGGCCCTCGTGCAGAATCGCCACGCGACACTCAAACCCAGCCGAAACGTTAATAATCAGCTCGCGACCGGCGACCTTGTCCTTCCCCTTGCGATCGACAAACGGCAGGATTTCCAGATCCGAACCAAGAACTTCGGCATCAAGGTCGTCAATCTCATCGGAATCGGAGTCCGGCTCGATGACGGCCACCGCGGCCGAAGCACGAGAAGTGGGTGTGCTCTCCGCGACCCGGTCTTCTGTCGGTGCCGTCCTGGTATTCGTCGCATCGCCTTTCTGGCCGCCGCGCCGGCCCCTTCGTCCGCGCCGACGGCGTTGACTTTCCAGCGGCTTCTCCGCCAAGACCGGCCGAGATCCGCCAGCGATTGGCGGCGAGGCGGCCACGGGCGAATTCCGATCGAGATCGGCTTCTCCCGGCGCGGGTTCATCTTCCCGAAGCGATTCCGGCTCCATTTCTCCGCGGCCAAAGAAAGGCTCGTCGGAACGCTCCTCGAATTCCGTCGAGGGGCCGATCGGTGACCGTCTCGTCGGGGAAGCATCGGCCGTTGAACTTGATGCATGAGCAGGAGCCGAATCGAGCGCCTCGGCCGGACTGGTCGGCGTCGCGGGGGCAGCCCGATGGGTCCCGGCTTCACCGGTTGCTTCAGCCTTCTTGGCCCCGCGATTCCGCCTTGGCCGCCGACCCTGACGCCGATCATCGGCGTCCTTGGCTGGACGGGCGGGAACCTTCTCAGATTTGGTTTCGGCTATTGTTGCAGCGTCGCCCCCGGGGCCCTTCGCGCCCTCGCGATTCTGCGGACTCGGCGCGGGAGGATCCGCGCCTCGCACTCTCACACGGCCGACGGGCACATCCCGCTTAATTCCGGCTTCGCCGGAGAGCTTTGCCGAACTGGTCGTGACGGCTGGACGCTCCTCCACCCGTCGGGAGGCCGCGACTGCCGCCACGTCGACCTGCGTCGGATTCGACGGCGCCGTCGCGGGAACCTCGGTCGGGCCCTCGCTTTGATCGTTCTTGGCTTTCTTGATTGTCGTCGCCCGTCGCCTCACCGGGCGTTTCTTCTTGGGCGTTTGCTCGCCGCGGGCACTTCCTTCGGATTTGGCCCGGTCAGTGGGCACAGCCCGCTTCGTCCCGGCTTCGCCGGGCGTCTTCGTCTCTATTGCCATTGTATCTCCAGACGGCGCACCAGATGATTCACGGCGCCGGGGTCATACCCGAGAAGCGCGGCGACCTCGGACGGCTTGGCCGTGCCGCTTTCTGTCACTTTCAGTGAAAGAACCACGGCCCGTTCCACGAGGTAAAGGTCAGCAATGTAATCACGCAGGTTCACCGTGCGTCGCGTCGCCTTCTTCGGGTGGACGCGTTCGTAGGGGACGACTTGGGCTTCGAGGAGAGATCGGACCCGATCAGGCAGGTCCGGGATCGGCGGATCGGCCGGATCGATTTCGTATCGAACACACGCGGGCCGGGGCTTTTCACCTGGCGCCAGACGCCGCACACCGATCATCTTAAGATCCGCGGGGCATTGGCTCGCAAGCGCGTGCAGCCCTTGCGGCGGGTCAATCGGACCATCCGTCTCTACGACGACGGCCTCATGGTTCGACGCCACGCCCACCGGTCGGGGCAGCGGAATCATAATTCTAGGGCGCGGATTGAATCCTTCGGTAAACCGTACCGGCACCGCCGCCCGCGCCAGAGCCCGCTGGAAGAACCGCAACGTGTCGTGATGCGAAATGAATCGCAGATCGCCCGAAACGCTGTAAGTAAACATCCACCGGAAATCCCGGCGCGCCGGATGATCCGCGCGGGCTTCAATACTTGTCCCGCCGGTGCTCATGTCCGCCGCACACCCGCCCGATTTGTCCGGGCGGGAACCACCAATACCCCTCGGTGCCGCTCTGAGGTCAACGTCGTCCCGTCAAATTGGATCCTCAGGCAGCACCTTCCTCGTTTCGTCACGCAAATAATTTGTCACCTGCCGATCCGTCTCAAAACTCAGTGCCCGGCGAGCAACTCGCTGGGCCTGGGTCATGGTGACCAGCCGGATGAGCTTCTTTACTTCAGGGATGTTCGTCGGCGCCATGGACAACGTTCGAAGTCCCAGCCCGATCAAGAACATCGTATAAAGCGGTTGACCCGCAATCTCTCCGCATAAACTACAGTCTACCTCGGCCTGTGTACACGCCCGTACCACGTCGCGCAAAACACGAAGCACCGCGGGGTGCGTAGGATTGTAAAACTGCGAAACTCTTTCGTTCCCGCGGTCCACGGCCAGGAGGTATTGTACCAGATCGTTCGTCCCAATGCTTATAAAGTCTACCTCTCTACAAAACTCCTTCACTTGAATAGCGGCGGCCGGGGTCTCCAGCATCATCCCAATGGGAATCTCCTTGGAAACGCTGATTCCGGCCTCCTCCAGGTCCTCCCGAGCGTCATGGACGGTCATTTTCGCCTGCCGGTACTCCATCAGGCTGTTAATCAACGGGAACATCAGCCGCACTTGCCCGTGCTGCGAGGCCCGGAGAATCGCCCGGAGCTGAACCTTGAACATATCAAGATTCTGGAGGCTGTAGCGGATTGAACGAAGCCCGAGCATCGGATTCCGTTCCTGCTCATAGCTACGCTGCTGCGTATACTTGTCGGCCCCCAGGTCGAATGTCCGAATGGTCACTGGATGGCTCTCGGCGCCCTCAATGGCTTCCCGGTAAGCCGCGTATTGCTCTTCCTCGCC
>JBGTDB010000081.1:0-3034 GCA_041748515.1 Phycisphaerae bacterium | reverse complement strand
CCACCTCGGTCAAGGTTGCGCCGGTCCAGGCGTCGAAGACAAATCCGAAATTCGGAAGCGTGCCCGAGCCGCTCATTCCAAACGACCACGTTCCGCCCGGCGAGCCGGAAACCGTGACCGACTTCCAGGCGGCGCTGTTCCAGACGTTTACATCTTCGTAATGAACATAATAACTCTCTGTGAAATACGTCGCCCCGGCGTTCATCGCCGGGTTCAGATCGTTGTCATGAACCTGAAGCCGGTGGTCGATCGCATTGTGCGAATGAGACCCTTGCGAAAAATGCGAACCTGCGTGAGTCCACGAGCCTGTCCACGGATTAACCTCGTATCGTGGGCCAAGTCCACCCTGACTGGCATTCAGCGACGAAGTGTACGTATCAGTGCAATTCATCCCGAGCCAATTGCCGCCCGAATGGCCGGGTTCAAACGTGCATGATCCGCCGCATTGGGTGTTGGACAACGCGAAGAATCCATGCTTGATCCAGGACTGACCGATCTGTTCAAACTGATCATCTTTCAGGCGGAAGAGGTTCATGACGATGAACGGATGCCGTGAATCCGGCGAGGCGAACCAGGCCAGGTCGGCACCGCCCACGTTCCTCGAAGTGGTTGCTACGGCCAGTCCCACGACGCTACCCAGACGCCCAAACTGCTGCAATCCGTAGAGCTGACAGAAGGTTACATCCGGTCCGGGGGCCACAGCGACCACTGGATCCGCGGGACACTCGGCGCCCGGCTGGCATTGCCCAACGAGCTCGGCACCTCGCTCGGCCTCCTGAGATTGCTCGGTCACCCCTTCAGACCGAAACTGGGCCGAAAACGCGGATGACACCATCGAAAACGCCACGATCGCCGTGGCAATCAGGATGCGAGCATGAGATCCAAAACCGCGGACGGTTTCCTGCCTAAACATGGTTTCTCCAATGCTACAGATTCAGACATTCGGACAGCGAGAGAATCCGTGGAGCTACAAGTCATTGCGGATTTCTGTTTCGGGGAGATTACACCCTCCAGTTACCGGTCCAAGCTACCACAACCGCCCGTCGCCCGTCAACCCAAAATCTTCAGTAGGCCCAATAAAACCTACGGCCACAGTTTCTCACGCCGAACCCTGTTGCGGACGCCATCCGAACTTTACTGTCGTCCGGCATCAGGCATATCATCAGCAAGCCTTGGCGAGTGGAGACGCATTCGAGGCATTGGGGAGGCTCTTGAGAGTCACCGAGGAACGAACTTCAGCGTGTTCCCCGTGTGGCCGCCTCGAAGCCCGCACGTCAGGAGTTGTAAGATCGAGATTGGGCGCGAGGATTTGAAGCTTGAAGCCAAGAGTTAGGTTTCTTCGTCGGGAAGGCGGAGCAACGGGTGCAATTGGGGCATCGTCTCTTGACTGATCCGATCGCCGTACCGAACCTTTAACGAAATCACAAGGCGCCCGATTAACACAATCCGGTTGTATTCGAGCGGCTAAAACCGACAATAAAGTGCGGACCGCCATCCGAACTACGACCGACTTTGGGCCGTTTTCGGAAACACGATCAAGTTCATTTGGAAGTCCGGTACCAGAAAATCGACTTATCGAATCAGGGGAAAGGTGGAGGGGATGTTAGAAGCGACAAACGCACGGAAAAATTTGGCCAGGCTGATTAGGCGCTGCGTTTTGACGATTGCCGTACTTTCGCTCGGCGCAGTGCAGGCACGGGGAGCGTCCGCACCGATTGCCGGAATGCAGGAGCATCAGCTTGGTCCAGATGTCCGGTTGGATCAGATGACGCGGCTTGGGACCGGCAGCTTGGTTGCCGGAGAGATCCTCCCGGGACACCGCGTCTTCAGCAATGAGAGCGACGCCCCATCCGTCTACCTTCCCGGCGCCAACCAGCGCATGGCCGATGACCTGACGCTCGCAAGCGGAGCGTGCAACCTGGTCTATTATGAACTGGCCGTAGTCGGCGGATTGCTGGGTAGCGCCGCCCCCACGTTTGATGTCACCGTGGCCATGTGGGACGGCGATCCATGCGAACCGGGATCGTCAATGATCTCCGGCACGGAAGCATCGTTCACCGGAATACCCGCGGATCAGGAGCCGCGGATCATCTCGGTCCAAACGGATGTTCCGATCGGCGTTCCCTCGACGGTCTGGTTGGCGGCGACGTTTTCAATCAATGATGCGGGCTGGTTGACGGCACAATGCCCCGAAGTCGGCGAGACGGAAAACGTCTGGTCGGAAAACGACAGTTCGATTGGTTGCGGATTATACGTCTTTACGAGCGGCGCCTGGGCTGGATACTGGGCCAACGTTCATTGCGACTTGCCCGCCCCACCTCTTGGCGCCTGCTGCGACCTGACTGAATGCACACAGACAACCGAAGCAGATTGTACCGAAGGGGTCTGGCAGGGTGCCTACACGACCTGTGAACCCAACACCTGCCTAGCTGGCACCTGTTGCACAGGTGAGAGCTTTGACGCCTGCACGGAAACCACGGAGGCGGGCTGTTCAGGTCGGTGCGGTGGACAGGGCGTCTTTTCACCGGGTGCAACCTGCGCCGAGGGCTGTGCGGCAAACTTCAAGGTTTATGAAAACGATTTCAGAACAGGGCTCTTCTCCGGAATTGACGCCGGAACAAAATATGGCGACGACTTGACGTTTGCGGCAGGCACGCCCTGCGAGTTGCTTGCTTACGATGTTATCGTTTTTGGCGATCCGGAACCGTCTGCACAGCCGTTCTTCGATGCAACTATCGAGCTTTGGACGAATGATGACGGCGGCACGCCGAACGTTCCGGAAGACGACAAACCCTTTGAACCGATCCCCGGCACCCGGCGCGAATTCCATAACATACCCGCCGACCTTTTCGGGCATCGCCTTCTGGCCAGCGGATTCACGGACATCATCCTGTCGGAGAAGGCCTGGCTGGTCATTGAGACGAGTTCCGAAGACGCCGGGCCTGGACTGGGCGGCAATGCCGATATTGGAGAAACACTGGACCTCTTCGCGATCTTCAACGACCCGTCTGGACCCGGTCAGTGGCTCAACGTC
>JBGTDB010000080.1:0-10568 GCA_041748515.1 Phycisphaerae bacterium | reverse complement strand
AGTCAGGGCCACACTGTGCGAAACAGTAATCGTGTAGAGCTCGAGGCAGTCCGACCAGTGCATGGCCAGAACCGCGTAGGCCACAAGAATTACCATCGTGCCCAGTTCCGTGATCCGGGCAGTGCGAAAACGCAACAGCGGATAGGTTCCAATCAAAACCAGCCCTACCTTGAACAGCACAATCGAGAGCGTCCCATATCCCAGAAGATGCCGGGCAACGGGGTTTTCTTCGTGCAACATGCCCTGCTCGTGCGAAAGTACGGTAAAGGCCAAGTCGAACGCGTTGAGCATCCAGATACTGGCAACCAGAAGGATGACCCGATGCGCCCGGGCCTCGACCGCCCATGCGACGATGCGGTCAAAAAAGGTCGCATCCCGCCGGACGTCTGCCGGGCCGGAAATGCTTGCCGTCGCTGATAGGGTCATGGTCGATTATCGGCTGTCAGCCTGCGTCGAATCGTCGTGGCGGATCGCGAGGACCCGCACGGCTTCCAACCTACAATTTCGGCCAAGCGGCCGGGTAACTATCGAAGTGAGAAGGTCCGAATCGTGAGATTCGATCGAGATAAGTCAGGACCACAAATATGACCAGGCGGAAGTGAAGCGCCGGTTCGACGCCTTTTATGGCAGGGTCGCCGAGCTCTTTCAAAACATTTGAAAGGCTTTGGTGTCGTCATGGCGGGACCGTAAAATCGCGGCCCAAACAACCTGCAATCGAGCAGCAGGTCAGTCGCCGCATCGGAAAGGACGCCACGCAGAGAGCTGTGCGAAACAAGATGTCATTATGAGCACGAGTGTCATCCATTCCACCGGCGACGCACTCTCGCAGGCCTATGCGCCGATTCAGGCCGAGCTTCAAACCGCCGAACGCATCTTCGATCAAGAGCTCGTCAGTCAGGTCGATTTCGTCAACGAGCTCTGCACCCATGTTCGCAGCTATCGCGGCAAAATGCTCCGCCCGGCGCTTCTGCTGCTCTCGGCGAAGGCGGTTGGCGAATTGAACCGCGCGCATCCGACGCTCGCCGCCGTCGTTGAAATGGTTCACATGGCGACGCTGGTTCATGACGACGTGCTGGACGACGCCGAGCACCGCCGTAGGAGGCGAACCATCAAGTCGCTCAACGGGAACTCAACGGCCGTGCTTCTCGGCGATTACCTGATCAGCCATTCGTTTCATTTGTGCAGCTCGCTGGACGGCGTTTATGCATCGCGTCGAATCGGGGCGACTACCAACGAGGTTTGCGAGGGTGAGTTGCTCCAAAATATGCACCGGGGGAATTTTGACCTATCTGAGCATGAGTATTTTGAAATCGTCCGTCGAAAAACCGGAGCCCTGACGGCCGTGGCCTGCGAACTTGGCGCCCATTATGCCGGGGCGGACGAAACAACGGTTCGTGCGTTTCACGCCTATGGTCTGTCGGCTGGCGTCGCGTTTCAGATTGTGGACGACGTTCTCGACCTGGTCGGCGACGAATCGGAAATGGGCAAGACGCTCCGGCTTGACCTTGCCCTTGGAAAACTCACCCTCCCGCTGATTCATTGCCTCGCGCACGCCGATCTGGAAACCGGCCTGTTGGTTCGCGAAACCTGCGCTCAGACCGATCCTGATTTGCCCCGATTGCAGTCCGCGCTCGAGCAATCCGGTAGCATCGAGTACGCACTGGCCGTGGCCGACAGACACGTGGCTGCGGCGGTTGCGCCGCTTTCCAACGTGCCGCCGGGGGCCGCCAGGAATTCGCTTTTGTCACTTGCCACCTTCATCACCCAGCGCAGATCGTAATCGTAGCCCATTCCGCCAAAACGTCACGGCAAATCGTTGATTCGGAGTGTCCGACTGCGTACGATTTGCCGATCAATAGGAAAGTGCGGATTAACCGTAACGGATTTGACGCCATGCGGTATCGTGCGGACATTCTTAAGGCACCTCGAAATGCACGTGGCGCCGGAGTTCTTGCCGGGGTCGCGCTGTTAATTTGCGGCTCCGGATTGGCCGTCGCGCAGATGGAAGGCCCTTCGCCTCAGCCCCCCATCGAGAACTTCGCAGCTCCAACCGGTTTCGGTCCGCAGGTTCCGCTGGGCATGACCGACGTGTACGGAAACGCGCAATTCGACCTTCCTGATCGCCGCCCACTAGGGATTTATTCGAGCGAGGCGGAGTGGGGATCGCTCGGGGCCCTTTCGACATTCAATCGCCATACTGACCAGCGGGGCGGGCTAATTGCGTTTGCACTACCGGGCGAATTGCTTGGATTAAGCACTATGCGTTCGCTGGCCGATTCGGCGTCGCCCTTCATGCTGGCCGACGTTTCGCCCCACCAGCGCCGTGCTTTGCTGGAGTATGGCGGCTTCGGCGACCGTATGTCAGGCACCGGAGACGCGCTCGCCGATGCATTTGCCCGACGTTTTCGATTGATCGACGCCTCGTCGAACTACTCTCCGGTATACCGGGCCCTGATGCAGAACCGAACTCTCTCGGGCGTGCGGCCGGTCGCTTCGGTTTCGCCCTCCGGTTCGGTCGAGAGTCTTACACCGAATCTGCCGGACTCGATCGAGCATTCCACATCCCTTTATGAGCTTCTTAAGTCTGACGTTGACACAAACCATGAGCGTTCAAGAACGCGTGCCTGGGAGCTGTTCGAAGAAAAGGAGTTTCAACAGGCGGCACGAACTTTTAAGTCCGTCTTGGTGCTTGATCGGGACGACATGGAGGCCCGAATCGGTGAGTTTTTCTGCTATGTCGTCATCGGGTCCACGGCCACGGCCGCCGTCCTGATTGAGCGGATCAGCGGGCTCGAGGCCAATCCGTTTCTGGTGGACGTGGGGGTACGCGACCGGTTTCGGGACGAGGGCTGGGTCCAGCAACTCATGATCGACTCGCGCTTGCGCCTGGGTTCGGACGAGGCATCGTCAAACCCCCATCTCACGGCGGCCTATACGTTCATTCTGTGGCACCTTGGGGATAGGGAGTCTGCGCTTCGCGCGGCTGAGTCCCTCACCGGCAACCCGCTTTCCGCCGTTTACGCCGGCTGGCCTGCCAAAATGCGTGCCGCTCGGGCCGTTACCGGCTCCGGCCGATAACCAGCCTGACGGTGTGCTGCACCATGGCCGCCGCGCCCCGCTGGACCGTTGCTCGTGCAGTTCGGCACGATTACGACGATACTATTTGTGTTGTGTTAGAAGAAGGACGAAATCCACAGGAGAGCATACCGCGCACGTGGGTCCGGCATCGCATGGCCCTTGTCGTGTCCGCGCACGTCCTGCTCTTTGCGGCCGCGCTATTGACGGCCTTCCTGTTGTCATACAACTTCCGTTGGACCATTCAGCGCGAGTCGATCCGGTACACATGGTTCGAAAACCTGTACCTCCCGCTCCTGGCCCTGTCCATTCCCATCAAACTGGTCGTCTTTCACTTCGCCCGGCAATACCACGGCTCGTGGCGTTATGTGGGGCTTCGCGACCTGTTCGGCGTTATCAGCGCTTCGCTGATTGGAACGTTCTTTTTTCTGTCCGCTTATTTCCTGCTGGAAAACGGCTGGGTCCGGGCCTTCGGACAAACGCTGATCGACCAATGGCCGCTGCAATACCTTCGCCAGTCATCCGTCTTCGCTCTGGACTGGGCCTGCACGATCGCTTTTGTCTCGGCGGCGCGCATCCTGGTGCGTTTCTATCACGAGGACATTCAGCCTCGAAGCGCGGAAGCGCCGGCCCGGGTTCTGATCTGCGGGGCGGGCGACGCCGGCGAGGCCGTGCTCCGGGAAATTCTGCGGCTGGGACGATATCACTGCGTTGGGTTTCTGGATGACGGCGTGCCGCAGCTCGGAGGGCGAATCCACGACGTCGAAATCGTCGGCCGAACCGCGGACATCCGGGAAGTCTGCGAGAACCGCGCGGTCGAGCAGGTACTAATCGCCCTGCCCAAGGCGTCGCCTCGGGCCATTCGAAACCTCGTCGAGCGCTGCCAGGGAACCGGTGTCTTGTTCCGCACCATTCCGGGCATGACCGATCTCGTCGAGGGCCGCGTTCAGGTCAGCCAGCTTCGCGACGTGGACATCGACGACCTGCTCGGACGCGAGTCGGTTCAACTCGATGCCGGCGAGATTGGAAAGCAACTACGCGGCAGGAAGATACTGGTGACCGGCGCGGGCGGAAGCATCGGCTCGGAAATGTGCAGGCAGATTGCCGCGTTCGATCCGGCCTCGCTGATTCTGGTGGAGCAGGCTGAGAACGGACTGTTTGAGATCGACCGCGAACTCCGTGCGGCATATCCCAGGATTCACGTCGTTCCGTACGTGGCCGACATCACCGATATCCGTCGCTTCCGGTCGATCGTCGAACTGGAACAGCCCTCGAGCGTGTTTCATGCCGCCGCCCACAAGCACGTTCCCATGATGGAGCTGAATCCCGGCGAAGCGATCAAGAACAATGTGGCGGGCACCATGGTCGTCGCCGACGCCTGCCTGGAATTCGGCGTCCAGAAAATGGTCATGGTCTCGACCGACAAGGCGGTGAACCCCACAAGCGTCATGGGCTGCACAAAACGCGTCGCGGAAATGTACGTCCAGGGGCTGACGGGCAAAGGGCCGACGCAGTTCGTCACCGTCAGATTCGGCAACGTGCTGGGCAGCAGTGGAAGCGTCGTGCCCATTTTCAAAAAGCAGATTGCCGATGGCGGTCCGGTCACCGTAACCCATCCGGACATGACTCGGTACTTCATGACCATCCCCGAGGCCGCGCAGCTCGTTCTCCAGGCCGGCACGATGGGCAACGGCGGCGAAATCTACGTCCTGCACATGGGCGAACCGATCAAGATCGTCGATCTGGCCCGAGACATGATTACCCTTTCGGGGCTTCGGCCTGAAATCGACATTGAGATCGTCTTTACCGGCCGGCGACCCGGCGAGAAACTCTACGAAGAACTGGCCAACGAAGGGGAAAACGTCGGCGATACGGCGCACCCCAAGATTGGAATCTGGAAGCACCGGCCGCAGGATCGGAAATCGGTCTGCCACGGCATAGAGAAACTGCTTCGACTAACGGATTGCGGCGATCTCGAACAGATTCAGGCAGAACTCAAGATGCTTGTCCCGGAGTATTGCCAGAACGGGATGGACGAAAACCATTCGCTCCAAAGCGAGACGGCCGCTACCCGTTCCTCGGCCCTGACGGCATAGGGCCGACTCGTAACGAGTGCTGCCTTATGAACCCTACCCATTCCGAGTCCGGAATGATAATCATGTTTCAAATACTCCTCCTTACTTCGACGCTTGCAATGGACCCGGTGAATCCGGCGGAAATCGAGCCATTGCCGGACGGCGGCGCAGTAGAACTCGCCCGCTCGATGCGTTCCGAAAAATTCAACTCCATGACTTCCGGGCACTTTACCGCCGTTTTTGACGTGCCGGCGGATCTCATGCGGCGTTATATTGCAGAGGCTGAGGCGGTGTATCAATCCGTCGAATGGTTCTGCAAGTCCTGGGGATTCGCTCGTAAACGCGGCCACGAGCCGCTCTTTCTCTTGGTCTTTGACCAGCCCAGGGACTTTCATGCGTTCTCCACCGAGTACGGCATCGACTCGGCGGGCCGAATGGGATACTACCTACCCAGTGGTCGTACCGCCATGTTCGTGAATGCATGGAATACGCAAGAATTCATGGAGATTCAGCGGCACATCTCCCGGGCGGAACGGCAACTTGCTTCGCTGGGTCAGGAGGCCGAACATTCAGACGGTGCCGCGAACGCCGAGATCCTCGTTCGGCGACGCAAAGAGATGGAGGCGTTGCGTACTAATCGCGATCTGCTTGTCGAAACTTTCAACCGATACGTGCTTCGGCACGAAGTCGCCCACCAGGTGCTGTACCATTTCGGCGTCCATTGCCGTAGCGCCTACAATCCACCGTGGCTTGTTGAGGGGTTGGCCATGCAATTCGAGGTCGATCAGCCGGTAGGGATCGAAACTTTCGCGACGAATCCCTGGCGGCTTGCCGACTTCATCCAAATCACCGTTTCGCTCACGAAACGCCCGACATCCGATGGATTCGACGGCGCCAGCGCCCCGGAACAAACCGGACTCATTCCGCTTTCGGACTTGATCACGAATCGTGATTATTTGGAGGTCGGCGATGACGGGTTGAAACCACGCGCGCCCGACCGTGCCGCGCTCGCACAGATCCTCTACGCCCAATCCTGGGCTTTAGTGGCGCACCTTCAACAAACCTCGCCACGGGAATTCGGGCAATTCCTTCACCGGGTCATCGACCGCCCACCGGGCGAATTAAGTGACGCAATGTTTGCGCTTACTACCTTCGAGTCGGCATTCGGGCCCTTGGACGCTGCTTTTGAAGATCGCTGGATTTCAAGTATCCGAAGGCTCCAACCCGATGTTTCGGGACGGTAGCGAGTGAATTGACGGCCGAGTGAATGCCGATCGGCTGCCTGAATCAGCATTGCGCCGACCGAAAGCGGCTTGCCAAGAGTGACATTCCCAGAGCACCGCACTATCATGACCCGTTACTTGGACCTTGGCGCGGTTCGAAATCCATGAATGTAATCATCACCGGCGCGGGCGAGGTCGGCGGTCATGCCGCTGAAGTGCTCTCATCGCTGGGGAACAACGTTACTCTCATTGACCTTTCAGCGGAAAAGCTGGAAGCGCTCAGCGACCGTCTGGACATCCGGACCTTCGTGGGCAATTGTGGCCATATCGACGTGCTTCGCGACGCGGGCGCGGCCAAGTGCGACCTTATGGTCGCGGCCACCAACGTAGATGAGGTCAACCTGCTTTCGGGCTCTTTGGCCAAGGTCGCGGGTGCCAAGCGTACGATTGTCCGCGTCCATCACACCGCCAACTTCTCCTTGCGCGGCACGGGATTCCTGTCCCGTCTGGGCATCGACGAGCTGATCTGCCCGGAATACCTTACATCGCTGTCGATCGCCCGCACGATTCGCAACCCAGGCGTGATCGCCCTGGAAGATTTCTCCGAGGGCCAACTCCTGATGGAGCGTTGCCAGGTGGGCGATGGCGTCCCGGCCGACGGTCGGCGACTCTCGGATCTTTCGATGCCTCCCGGGACCCGGGTCGTCACAGTGGAGCGGGAGGCCGGGGGGCTGATTGCCGAGGCGGGCACCGAGATCAACCAGGGAGATTTTGTGACTCTGGTTGGCGAATCGGCCCGGTTCGACGCGGCCCGGAAGCAATTCCAGACTGCCAAGGAAAGTCGGATTTACGTGGCCATCATGGGCGAGACGCCGACGGTGGTGTGGCTCTGCCGGGCGCTGACCGACCGGCGATTCTCCGTGCGGCTATTTGTTGAACCTCGCAAGCGGGCTGAGGAACTCGCTGAAAAACTGCCCCATGTAACGGTTTTTGACGCCGACCCGACCGACATCACGACGTTCGCCGACGAACACGTCGAGCGGGCCGATTTTTTCGTCGCGGCCACCAGCGAGGATGAACGGAACATCCTCGCCAGCGCTCAGGCCAAGACTCAGGGCGTCGATCGGACCATCGCCGTGGTGCAGCAACCCAAATATGTTCGGCTGATGTCGCATGTCGGCATCGACCACGCCTTCAGCCCGCGCGGCGACGCGGTGAAGTGCATTCTTTCGCTGATCGACACCGATCCGGTCCGGTCCATTGCCACGTTCGCCCGGGGAACGGCTGAAGTGTATAAGATCCGGCCTTCGAGCCGGGCGAAAATACTCGGACATGAGCTTCGCAACATCAAGTTGCCGCCGCAGTCCATGATCGCCGCCGTCCGCCGTGACGAGCGCGTTTACGTGCCGGGGGCCGACGACCGGATCGAAGACGGCGATCTGCTTTTGGTCATCGGGCCGATCGGAATCGACGACGGGCTGCGCAAGGTATTTTTGAACAAATGATCGGACAATGCGAAATGCGGAATGATGCATCCGGAAAGGACGCCGCACCGAATCTGTATTTCGCCAATCGCTATTTTCCATTCAACATTTCAATCCCATGACCATCGACATTCGCGTCATCAGCCGCCAGCTTGGATTCCTGCTCCTGGTTCTCGGCGGGCTGCAACTGGTCATCGCCCTGTTCGGCGTGGTGGACGACTGGGGCGGAAAGGCCCACGGCTTCAAGGATGTTTTCGCCGTCCTCTTGTCCGCCGGAATCGGCTGTCTGACCGGGCTGCTTCTCGTCCTTTCCGGCAAAACGACTTCCGACCTGGTGGGAAGACGTGAAGCACTGCTACTGGTCGCCCTGAGCTGGATTCTCGGATCCGTGCTGGCGTCGCTGCCCTATCTTCTCTGGGCGCTCCTGCGAGCCGATCGGGCGGCCGAGCCCCACCCGTTTGACCAATACATAAACTGCTATTTCGAGGCGATGAGCGGGCTGACCACCACCGGCTCGACCATTCTGACCACGATTGGCACGCTGCCGCGCAGCCTGCTTCTCTGGCGTGCGGGGACGCAATGGCTGGGCGGACTGGGAATCGTCGTTCTGTTCGTGGCCATCCTGCCGATTCTGGGCGTCGGCGGGCGGCGAATTCTTCGCGTTGAACTCGGCGCGGCCAGGCAGGGCGTGCGCCCGCAGATCAAGGACGCCGCCAGGGCGCTCTGGCTGATCTACGTCGGGCTTACTGTCGCGGGCACGATCGCTTTGCGGATCTGCGGGATGACCTGGTTCGACGCGCTTGCCCACACATTTACAGGAATTTCGACTGGCGGATTTAGTACCTATGATGCCAGCATCGGCGCCTATCAATCAAGCCTCATCCATTGGGTAACGATCGCCATCATGCTTTTGGGGAGCATTAATTTCGTCCTCTTTCACCTAATGCTTCAACGGCGGTGGAAGTCTGCATTGAAAGATCCGGAACTCAGAGTGTTCATTCTCATCGTTGGGGTAGCTACTGCCATCATTACAGCAAGCCTCTTGTTGCAAACACCCGCGATGTACTTGAACGAAGCAGGCCAGCGCGTTTCATTCTGGATCGTGCTTCGCGACGCGGCTTTTCAGCTTGTCGCCATTATGACGACAACGGGCTTCGCCACGGCGGATTTCGACGCATGGGCCTTTCCGGCCAAGACGGTCCTCCTCGTGGTGGCATTCATCGGCGGCTGCGCCGGCGCAACGACCGGAGGCCTTAAAGTCAGCCGCATCGTCATTGCGATCAAGGCATCACATGAAGAACTCGAACGAACCTTTCGACCGACGATCGTCCGGGCCACGACAGTCGGCAAGACCGTGATTCCGGCCGACATGAAGTTTCATACGCTCATCCTCGTCCTCTTGTACGCCATGACGTTTGGCGTCGGAACCGCGGGGCTTATGGTATCCGAAGGGAGTGATCGAATCGATATCACCACGGCCGCGACCGCGACCATAGCCGCGATGAACACGACCGGTCCGGGGCTGGCGGAGGTCGGTCCCACGAAGACCTTCACCTGGATGACCTTGCCGAGCAAGCTCATTCTGTGCTTCCTGATGCTCCTCGGCCGACTCGAAGTTATTACCATTGCCGTGCTGTTCCTGCCCCAATTCTGGCGGGAGGAATGAGCAGGGCCTTTCAATGGCGAATGTGGAATGCCGAATGAAAACCCGAATCCAGCGCGGCGTGGCCCTTGCCATCGCTCCACTCGCGAATCGGCCTGGTAAACTGGGGCGGGCGGACCAATCGGCCGATGATTTCCGAAGGAGGTGCTTGAGTGACTCTTGATCGATTAATGCGGCGATATGACGTGCAGGCCAGCTATGCCGTGTGGCTGGCGGCGATCGCAGTCCTGCCGTTTGTCGCGGCGTCGTACCTTGCCGTCTCGCGCTACGAGTCGGTTCTTGGGCGGATCGTTTACGGCGGAGGCGGGCGATTTGTTCCGGCGTTTGCCGGGGCGGTGCTCTTGTCGCTCGTGCTTGCGGCCGCGGCGTTCTTCCTGGGGCTGACCAGCGCCGGCCAGCGCCGCAACGACAAGTCCAACCTGTCATGGGCGGGGTTTTTCTTTGGCGGATTGATCGTGACGCTCAACCTGGTGCTGCTGATCGGGTTTTACATGTTGCGCCTGGAAAAGCCGGTATGAGCCGCGGAAGTTCCGACTAGCCATGCGACCGTGCGCGCCGAACAAAGCCTCAGTTCGAGCAGGTCCGCGGTTAACCTACTGCGCAGTGTCGCCGGCCGCAGCCGCCGCGGCTTCAGCCGCTTGCTTCTTGTTTCGCTTCTTGGCCTGATGCTCCTTCAAGCCGGCCGCGGCCTTCTCCCAAAGCTTATAGGCTTCGGTATGGTTGCCTCGCTTGAACTCAATCGCGGCGTTGATTTTCTGGCGTCGAAACGCTTTCGTAGGTCGTGGCATACTCAAACTCGTCCTTCAATCTGTTTCCTTGAATCATCCAGCCAGCCTCCATTGTACCCGGCCCGACTCGGCCGTCCACAGCGGAGCAAACCAGATGAGGCCCATTTGGGCCGGAATCTGGCTTACTCGGAACCCATAATTTCGCTATACTGGGGCCGTGGGGAATGCCCTCCCGCTGTGGGAACACTCCGTCAAGGCTCGAATCTTTGAGAGAAAGTCCATGCCGAATTCTTTTCGACGGCTGATTCCGTCGGCGGTGA
>JBGTDB010000079.1:0-6454 GCA_041748515.1 Phycisphaerae bacterium | reverse complement strand
TGCCGCAGTGGGGCAAGTCCGAAAAGCCGGTAATCCGTGAAGGCCGGCTAACTTACACGGCGCGCGCTCTGAAGTCGTTCTGCGAAGCCCTCAAAATAAAGCAATCCCACTTCATCGGGAACTCGATCGGCGGGCAGTGCGCGATCAAATTCGCGATCGACTATCCCGACATGATTGGACGACTCATTGCGCTGGGCAACAATGCAATGCCCCACAGCGTGTTCATGCCGCGCCCGCCCGAAGGAATCCGAGTCATCAACGAGTATTACCGCGCTGAAGGCGGGCCTTCGCTGGAGAAGATGGCCCGGCTGCTAAAGCTGCTAGTATACGATGCGTCGAGCGTGACCGACGAGTTAGTGGCTGAGCGTTACGCAGCGAGCGTGGAGCCCGAAGCCCTTGAGGTCTGGACCAAGCACCAAGTGCCTCATGAGGACATTAGTGCCCAATTACATAAGGTAAGTGCGCCCAGCCTGCTAATTTGGGGAAGCGAGGACCGCTTCTCTCCGCTCGATGGCGGATTGGCCCAGGTCAAGCGTTTCCAAGATGCGCAAATGCATATTTTCTCGAAATGCGGACATTGGGCGCAAGTCGAGCGGTCGGCCGAGTTCAACACGCTGGTACTCGAATTCCTAAGCCGCCGCTGAAATGATCAGATACCGCATCAACCGCGCGCTCTACGACCTCGCGCAGTGCGATGACATGCCGACATCGCTTGATTCGAAACGGAAGTATTTCGCGAGGTACCGCTTGGCAGAGTGCGAGCTGAAGGCAGTTCTTGCGCCGGACTTCGATGCTTTGCTTTCGATGGGTGTATTAACAAACCTCGCCTATCGCTTTTATCGGATGCATGGCCTCCCGCCCTCGGACTTCGCTTCGCGCGTCGAAAGGGAACGCATGCGGCGCGAGAGTCCGATAGCTACGGTCCGGTCACATGGCTAGCCTGTGCCTGGGCATCGCGACGTCTCATACGGCCATGATTACGCGGCAGCCTCAGGTCGGCAATAAGGCGCAAGTACAGAATATACTCGGGGGTTTTGGTGAGCTCGCGGCGGCGTTCCAAGCGGCGAAGCCAGATATCGTCCTGCTTTTCTCAAGCGATCACGTTAACAAATTTTTTCTCGATAATATGCCAGCCTTCTGCATCGGCGTATCAGAATCTTTCGACGGGCCGGTTGAGGCCAACATCGGAGTCCCGACACGAACGTTTCCCAGCGCGCCCGATTTCGCGCGAGCCATACTCTCGCGAGGGCTGGATGAAGGTGTCGACTGGTCTTTCGCCGAGGATTGGCGCCTCGACCACGGCGCGATTGTCCCGCTTAATTTCATTAACCCCGCTGGCAAGGTTCCAGTCGTTCCGGTCAACATCAATTGCAGTGCGCCGCCGTACCCATCGTTACGGCGATGCTATGTCGTGGGTGAGTGGCTTGCCGCTACCTTGGAAAAGCTGCCGTCTGATACTCGGGTTGCACTTCTGGCCGCGGGTGGGCTCTCCCATTCTCCGGGCGGCCGCAAAATGGGTTTTGTAGATGAGGCTTTCGATCGACGATTTCTGGGTCGGCTTGCATCGGGAAATCGTGATATGGTGCTCGCGACAACCGATGACGAAGTCGAGAATGCCGGCTCATCTACTGCGGAAATAAGATCGTGGTTCGTTGTCGCCGGGGCCTTTCATGGCCGACCTATGCGCACCGTCGTCTATGAGCCGATGCAGGAGTATGGAACCGGGTGGGGCCAGTGCCTTGTCACGGTATGATGACAAGTCGCAGTTTTGTTGCTTAGACGGAGGGAGAAACCAATGAAGCGGGTACATGCTCTTTCGCTTGGATCGTTCGCAGTTGCCTTCGCCATCGGCGCTAGTTCGCTCGGCCACGCCAATCCTCAAAAATGGTCGGAAGTTCAAGCGGCCGCTAAAAGTGAGGGCAAGGTGGTGGTGGCCGGGCCGGCAATTCCGCCGCTGCGAGACGCATTAGTGGCGGCCTTTAAAAAAGACACGGGGATCGACGTTGACTGGAAGCCGCTCGTGGGCGGGCCTGGCCCGTTTGCCGCGCAGCTAACGCGCGAAGCGGGGGCAAGTGCAATCAGCACCGATGTCTATATCGGCGGAACGACAATTTGCTTCAACTTCATCCGCGCCCCAAATGCCGTTGCCAACTTAAAGGACGTGCTCATGGCACCCGATGTGTTGGACACGAGTAAATGGCGTGAGAACAAGCTGGTCATCCAATATGCCGATCCGAAAAAGCCGGGTGACTTCTGGTGTTTCCTCCAACTTGCCGACTGGGTCATGGGCGACCTCTTTGTGAACACTCGTCATGTCAACCCAAACGACATCAAAACTTGGGCTGACATTCTCGATCCCAAATACAAGGGAAAAATAGTTTCGCACGATCCCCGCTCTCCCGGCGCGGGGCGCGCGACCGCTGGCTATCTCTACTCGCTCTTCGGCGAGGATTTCATTCGGAAGCTCTTTAAGGATCAAGATGCAGCGCTTGATCCCAGCTATATCAAGCCGGGCGAAGATCTGGCGCGTGGCAAGTATTGGATCGGCATTGCACTCGTACAGGCCAGCGTTGAGAAGCTTCGTCAACAGGGGTTGCCAATTCAGCGGGTCTTTCCATCCGATGGGCCCGGATTGCTCACCGGCGGTTTCAGCGGCGTTGCAAAGTTGAATGGTCCCAATCCAAACGCAGGTACGGTTTTTGTGAATTGGTTGGCCTCGAAGCGCGCGCAAGAAATAATGCAATGCAATCTGATGGAGCAGAGCCGGCGCCTGGATTTGACCAACTACGATTGTATCCCGGACTGGACAAAGCCGAAGACCGGTGTGGCTTATCCCATCCACGACTACGATCCGGTGCATCATTTCGGCGCAAAGACCGATGTAGCCAAGAAGCTCGAACAGGTTCTCGGAAAATAGAGACCGTGGTGCCCGTCTCGATGCAGCGCATTCCTCGGGATGCGCCAAAGCGCGATTGAATTCGTAGGCGGACTCGGAACCGGCAGCTGCGCGTCAAGCGCACGAAAACGTAATCGAGAAAGGCGCATTCACCTGTCGTTTAGAACGCGCACGACGGTCACTGAAACGCTTTGCGCGTCGTCTCGGATGGACAAAATCGACCTTAAATGACCGAAATCCTGAGTGTGTCTCGCCTCACCAAGAGCTACGGCAAGTCGGTGGTCGTAGACAAAGTAACCTTCGGTCTTCGCAAGGGAGAAATCCTGACCCTGCTCGGACACAGCGGATGCGGCAAAAGCACGACTCTTCGAATGATCGCGGGGCTCGAGTTGCCAGACGGCGGCGCAATTCACCTTCGGGACAAAGTTGTGGCGAGTGGGGATGGCGTTTGGGTACCTCCCGAGCAACGGAATCTGGGCCTCGTTTTTCAATCGTATGCTGTCTGGCCCCATATGACCGTCGGGGAAAACGTTGCCTACCCGCTTGACGTTCGCGGTGTACCACGCCGGGAGCGGCGCGACCGGGTTACCAACATCTGCGGCGTCGTTGGACTCGGAAACATGATCGATCGTCCCGCGACGCAACTAAGCGGCGGGCAGCAGCAACGTGTCGCCCTCGCGCGAGCATTGGTTTACGAGCCAGATGTGCTGCTGCTGGATGAGCCCTTCAGTAACCTCGATGCGAAACTTCGCGACGAGATGCGGCTGCAGCTCCGTCAAATACAAAGCCGCCTTGGCACGACCATCCTCTATGTGACGCATGACCAAGCCGAGGCATTGGCTTTGTCGCATCGCGTGGCCGTTATGCGCAACGGGCGTATCGAGCAACTGGCCGAACCTGCCGTGATCTACGAGCGACCGGCCAGCCTTTTCGTGCAGGAGTTCGTCGGACAGACTGTTATAATGGACGGTGTCGTCGAATTGCGACAGGGAAGCATTGCAACCGTACGGCTTTCTGACGGCGCCATGCTGAATGTTTCGAGCGACGCCGCAGTTGGCACCGCCGTCAACGTCGTTGCCCGTCCGGAGGACATCGTCATCGCTCAATCTCCGGACAATTGCATTGCGGCGGAGATCGTCGATCTCGCGTATGGCGGCGATCATTTTGACGCCCTGATTCGCGTCTCCGGCAAGCATGTTAGTATCCGTCTGGAGAAAAACAGCCTTGATGCGCTCGGCACTCAGCTTAATCTGACTTTCCCGGTTGGAAAAACGCACATATGGCCAATGTAGGGCGAGCGGTGGTGAACGTTGCGCCGCGCCGCGATTGGCCGCGAACCGTACTTGGGGTACTTTTAGTTCTTGCCGTCGGTCTCGTGACCCTTGGGCCCATCCTCGTCGTTGTCGCAGGAAGTTTCGAGGGCAACGCCTGGTCGGACATCCTTTTCGACAGCCCGCTGACTCGAGAGGCGCTCGGAACCAGCCTTATCCTCGCATTGCGAGCACCGTTCGCGGCCTTGATCGGCTTCCTGATTGCCTGGTTATTAATTCGATTCCCAATTCCTGGACGGACCTATCTCGAATTCGGGTTCTGGCTGGTATTTTTTCTCCCTCTAGTCCCGCTCACACTGGGCTGGATGCTGATGCTGGACCGACACGACGGCCTTCTCAATCAGGCCGTGAAGCTTCTTCCGTTCGTTAGAGAGTCCGTCTTCGACATCAACACCATTTCCGGCATCCTCTGGGTCCACATGTCGGCCGCGTCTGTCCCGGTCATGATCATTTTGTTGGGGCCCGCAATCCGGCGTCTGGATAGTTCGTTCGAGGATGCGGCGAGAGTTTGCGGCTCCGCCCCAGCCGGCGTTTTTCGCCGAGTCACTCTACCTCTTTTGATGACGGCAATACTGACCGGCACCGTTCTCGGTTTCATCCGCGGACTGGAAGCTTTCGAAGTGGAGCAGTTACTGGGAGCCCCCGCAAAGATATACGTTTACACGACTCGTGTTTATGCACTCGTCAATTGGGAGCCGCCACGATTCGCTGAAGCTATGGCGCTTAGCACGTTTGTGCTGATCTTTCTGATGGCGATGGCGTATCTTTATCAGCGTTTTACACGAAAGAGCCGCTACGCCACGATTACTGGCTCTGGCATGAGCGTCCGCCAGATGTCGATCGGGCGCGCACGCTGGGTAATTTCCGCGATTCTTTTCTTGATCCTGTTTATCATCGGAATTGTGCCGATGATCTGCCTCATCGTCGGCTCCTTCATGACGATCTTTGGCTTTTTCGGCGTGGAACATCCTTACACCCTTAAGCATTGGCAGACCGTATTGGGTGACCGCAATTTTCTGGGTGCGCTTTACAATTCGGTGGTCCTCGGATTAGGTGCAGCCGGCTTTGGAGTCTTGGTGTACGCGGGGCTCGCCTATCTGGTAGTGAGGAGTAGACTGGTCGGTCGAGGCCTCGTTGAATATCTGGCTTGGCTGCCCTGGTGCGTTCCTGGGATTTTGCTTGGCGTCGGCCTCTTAGCGCTTGTGCTACACAATCCTGTTTTTCGTCCCCTTTACGGAAGTCTGGCGATTCTGATCTTCGCGATCATCGTCAGCCAGATTCCGCTTGGGGTGACTATGATGAAGACCGCTGTAATTCAAATAAGCCCTGAGCTTGAGCACGCTTCTCGCGTTTCGGGCGCGGGCGCCTTTACGACGTTCCGGCGTATTGTGCTGCCGCTGATGCGACCGATGCTGATCAGCGTATTCATTTTGGTGCTGATTGCAGGCTTGCGGGATATCAGCACCGTCTTATTGCTCTCTCAGGCGGGCTCTCAGCCTCTTTCGGTTCTGATGCTTGAGTACGCGGCCGCCGGAACCCACGAACCGGCAGCCGCCCTCGGCATTATCGTAGCTTCGATTATCGTCGCTTTCGCGCTTCTCGCCCGATTGGGCGGCCTCAATTTAACTCAATCGCGGTAAAACGGCGTCCCGATAATTCCTAATGATGAGCAAGGGGCAGCCAAGTGCCCATGCCACGCTCCTTGGCCTGCTCGTAAAGCCAATGAGCAAGCGCCACGTCTTGAGAAACCAAGCCGGTCGTGTGGACCAGAATGCGCTCGTTCGCTCGCTCTCGACCGGGCTTCTTTCCGGACACGACTTGCCAGATTTCCGCGTGTAACCGTTCTTTCGAGAAATGGCCCGCCTCCACGATCTCGCGGAAGGGCTTGTTGAGCATGTTCAACTCGAACGAATCGAGCACCACTTTATCGAGTTTCGACCAACCCGCTGGATCGAGCTCTCGCCGGGCAAGGGAAAGAAATGTGCAGCCTGGCTTGAGCCATTGCTCCCGGGAGACGACTTCCGTCGAGGTCGTCCCGCCAACGACGATGTCGGCGCCGTGCACTGCTTCTTCCGGAGTTGCGACCGGCACAACGCGGCAGCCGAGAAGCTTAGAGTAGTGCTTCGCGAACGCCTCGCGTGTTTCGGGGTTGCGCGAAGTGCATCGCACCTCTTCGAACTTATAGTAGGTCGCGAGGCACTCGAGCCCGGTCTTTCCCATCATGCCA
>JBGTDB010000078.1:0-4340 GCA_041748515.1 Phycisphaerae bacterium | reverse complement strand
GACCGAGGCCACCGAGTTCGACAAAATCTACAAGCTGGACGTCGTCGAAATCCCCACCAACCGGCCGGTGAATCGCTGTGACCACAACGACAAGATGTACCGCGACACGGATCAGAAATTCAACGCGATTGTGGACGAGATCTTCGAAATCCACCGCAAGGGCCGCCCGGCCGATCCGTTTCTCATGGCCGATATCTTCAAGAACATCCGCCCGATCCTCGTCGAACAGGGTCAGGATACGATCAAGGTCGATGAGGCCCTGCGCCGATTCAACGAGGCCGAACTGGGCGACAAGAAGGTCATCGCCTTCATGCTCGAGACCTACGACGACGTGATGGGCCCCTTGGCTCACGGCCGGCCGGTGCTGGTAGGGACCACCAGCGTGGAAAACTCGGAGAAGCTGTCCCGCATTCTGGAACGCCGCTATAGCATCGAACACGAAGTGCTTAATGCTAAAAACCACGCTCGCGAGGCGGAGATCGTGGCCAAGGCCGGACATATCAGCCTACCCGTGCTGGGCAATGACAAGAACCCGCGGGGCAACGTCACCATCGCGACGAACATGGCCGGTTGCGGCACCGACATCAAGCTCGGATCGGGCGTGGTATACGAAAAGTGCCGCGTCCCGGCGAAACTTCCGGAGGGATCAGCCGGCAGCCCGCTTTTCCCGGCGGGAATCACCAAGTGCTGCATCAACTGCGAGGAATACGATCCGGCGACCCATTGTGCCCACTGCTTCAAGCCCAAGCTGGATCCGCGTTTCCCCGCCTTGGGGCGGTCGGTTTGCGGCCTGAATTCCCCCTGCGGATTGCACATCATCGGCACCGAGCGGCACGAAGCCAGGCGCATCGACAACCAGCTTCGCGGCCGCGCCGGACGTCAGGGCGATCCCGGTTCGTCGCGCTTCTCGCTGTCGCTCCAGGACGATCTTCTCAAACTCTTCATGTCCGACTGGATGCTGAAGATGATGGACAAGCTGGGCTTCACCGACGGCGCAAGCCTCGAAGACAAACGCTTGAACAAGGGCATCGAACGTGCCCAGCGGAAAGTCGAAGAACGAAACTTCTCAACCCGCAAACATCTGCTGGAATGGGACGAGCCCATGGACTTCCAGCGGAAGGAGTTTTATTCCGTTCGGCAGCGCATCCTTGAGGAACGCGATCTGCCGGAACTTATTTTCGACACGATCGAGAACACCATCGACTCGACGCTCGATCAGTATCTAAGCGGAAATTATGCGAGATCGTGCATCGTCGAATGGTGTCGGGCGAACCTGGATCTCACCATTGCCGAAGACGCCATCCAGATCGACGACCTCGAATCGGCCAAGGACAGCATTTACAAAAAGGCCGTCGAGGAGGCGAGCGAGACCATACGCACCAACCTCGGGGAGTACATCGATCCCAACGACCCGCCAAGTGAATGGGACATCGGCGGTCTGCTTCAATGGGCCCGGCGGGCGTTCAAGGTTTCGTGGTCGCAGAATCAGCTTCGCAAAATGGACGTCGCGGAGATCGAAGAGGCACTCGACGAGGCCGCCCAGCGACACTATCGCGACCTCGACATGGATGGCATCGCCATTTATCTGAACCCGAATCACCCGTACGAGGCCCTCGCCGAATGGGCCCGAAACAAGTTCAATATCGAGGTCAGCGCCGAGGAACTGATCGAACGGCCCAGAGACGATATTTCCGCCCTGATGCGCCGGCGCGTGCGCGAAGCCTATCGGCAGCGCGAAATTTCCTACCCGGTTGAATGGTGTCTCGAGCGTGCCTTTGCCGGCGAAACCGGCGACACGGCCGTTGCCGCCGCCACAGTGGTGAACTGGGCCAATCGTAAGTTCCGCGCGGGCTGGAAGCTCGAAGACGTACAGGGCCGAACCATCGACGAAGTCCGACAGGAGCTCACCGCGATCAGTGAAGAGTTCTTTAACGGTCGGATAGAAGAGGAGATCGACGAAAGCATCTCCGGAAAGACGCCTGACGAGGTCCGCGCCTGGGCCGAGGAGCGTCTCGGCCGGGCGTTCAACCAGCAGGCCTTCGACCGTGCCGTACAGGGCGGAGACATGCGTGAAGCCGTCGTAGCCCTGGGGCGCGAAATGCTCCGTTGGGAACTGACGCGGCTTGAACAGTTCGTACTTCTGCGCATCTACGACCAAGCATGGAAGGACCACCTCCTGGAGATGGATCACCTCAAGACGGCCATTATGCAGCGCCCGCTGGGCGGCGATCAAACCCACCCGCAGAGCCAATACGCCATCGAGGGCCGCGGCCTGTTCACCCAGATGTGGGCCCGTATCGCAGGTCGGGTCACGGACATCGTCTTCAAGGTGCAGGCCTTTGGCAGCGAGGGCGAAGAAACGGAGGACGGCAAGCGCCCGGCCGCGCTGACCTTCCGTCATGCCGAGGCCACCGGGGCCGGGTTCACAGGGGCGACCGCCGATCAGCAGGCGGCCATGCGGGCCCAGAACGTCGAGGCCAAGGTCGAGACCATCCGCCGCGAACAGCCCCGCGTCGGCCGAAACGACCCCTGCCCCTGCGGAAGCGGAAAGAAATATAAGCAATGCCACGGGCGGGGCGGTTGAAGTTTAGAGCCGTGACTGCGAGGAGAATGAGATTAAGAGCCACGAAGCGACGTTGGGGGCGCGCATAGCGACAAAGCGGCGATGGCACGAAGGAGATCAGAGCCGCGACCGCCAGGGAGCGGAGAATTCAAGGCGCAAGAGCACGGAAAAACGAAGGCGTGATCATGCCGTGGTCCTTTTCCATCGATGTGGGCGGCACGTTTACGGATGTGGTTGCGCGGCGGCCGGGCGGGGAAATCGTCACGTTAAAGCTGCTGAGCACGGGCGCAATCCGCTCAACCGGGCGAACCGATGGCGATCGAGCTGCCATTATTGATTCAAGGCGATCGGGCGAGGCGGACGACTTCTGGGCGGGCTATCGTCTGGCCATTCTCGACAAGCCGGCATCCGGGTCGGCGGCCTTTGAAACGACGATTGTCCGCTCCCAGGATCAGCGACTCACGCCCAATGACCGGCTTCCCGCGAACCTGCCGAACGAGTTCGCGTACGAGCTTCGCAGCGGCGAGGAAGCCCCGGTCCTTGCCGTACGCTGCCTGTTGGGACTTCGGCTTTCCGATCCGATCGGCGACGCTCACGTGCGGCTGGGCACGACGCGGGCGACCAACGCCCTTCTCGAGCGCAAAGGCGCGCGGGTCGCGTTCGTCACGACTGCGGGCTTCGGCGACGTGCTCAAGATCGGCTACCAGGATCGGCCGGACCTGTTCAAGCTGAACATCCGCAAGCGAGACGAACTGGCCGAATGCTCGGTTGAGATCGAGGAACGCCTGTCGGCCGACGGACAGGTATTGATCGCGCCGGACGAGGCGCGAATCCGTGAACAGCTTTCCGCGGTCAAGGCGAGCGGCATCGAGGCCTTGGCGATCTGCTTCATGCACGCGCATGTCAATCCGGCGCACGAGGAGATCGTCGCTCGCATTGCCGAGTCGGTCGGCTTCAAACAGGTTTCGGTTTCCTCGCGACTGTCGCGGCTCGAGAAGATCGTGCCGCGCGGCGACACCACGGTGATCGACGCCTATCTCAGCGGCGTTATTCGAGAGTATGTGTCGTCGCTTCGGCGGTCGATGCCGGACGCGCGGATTCAATTGATGACCAGCAGCGGTGGGCTGATCGACGCGGCCCTCGCGACCGGCAAGGACACCATCCTCAGCGGCCCGGCCGGCGGGGTGATCGGCTGCGCGTACGTCTCCGACCGCGCCCTAAACCTCGCCCTATCGACGGGACAGGACCGTGAGGCCCGCACGAACGACGTTCGCTCGGATAGTGCAACACAAACTCGCCTCCCCCCCTCCCAGGGGGGGATTAAGGGGGCGTACGGCAGCCGCACCATCGGCTTCGACATGGGCGGGACCAGCACCGATGTATGCCGGATCGAAGCTCCGGACGCCAGCAATCGTTCATCCGGGCGATTCGAGTATCAGCACGAAACCGTCAAGGCCGGTGTCCGCATCCAGACCCCGGTGCTGGCCATCGAGACTGTGGCCGCGGGCGGCGGGAGCATCTGTGCGTTTGACGGACAAAAGCTCACCGTCGGGCCGCACAGCGCCGGCGCCGATCCAGGCCCGGCCTGCTACGGGCGATGCGGCCCGCTCACCATTACCGACGTGAATGTGCATCTCGGGCGAATTGTGCCTGATCGGTTTCCCTTCCGATTAGACCGATCAGCCGTTTCGCGTCGGCTTGCTGCGTTGGCCGAGGAAGTCTACGCCGCAACTGGGTCGAGGCTCTCTCCAACAGAATTAGCCGAAGGATTCATCAA
>JBGTDB010000077.1:0-3235 GCA_041748515.1 Phycisphaerae bacterium | reverse complement strand
CGGACCGGTCAATCCACCGAAGAACTCGAGAATTCTCAAAAACTCACAGATTTTCATTGCACAGTTTCTGCATTCGGCCTAGATTACAGCCCTCGGTTCGGGGTTCCGGGCGTTTGCTCGGTACTTCAGGGGTAAAAGGGGCCAATTCCTGGAGGCAAAGAGTAGCCATGAAGCGATTCCAATTCACAGCGGCGGCGTTGATTTGCGCACTCGCCTGCCCGACTGCGGTCAACGCGACCATTTATAACTGGGTGTTTCCGATTGACGGCGGTCAGGAAGTGCCGCCGGTTGACACGACCGGATTCGGCACAGGCGACGTCACCTACAACGACGTCTCCAACGAGTTAAGCTGGCATATCACGTTTCAGGACTTGATCGGGGATTATACCGTCTCGCACTTCCACGGACCGGCGGCCATCGGCGACCCGGCGGGCATACAGGTGGACATTCCGGGGACCGGCAGCCCATTGGTCGGAGGCCCAGTGATCATCAGCGATGCGCAGGAAGTTCAGCTCCTTGGCGGATTGTGGTACGTCAACATTCACTCATCATTCCGTACTGGCGGAGAAATTCGCGGCCAGGTAGTTCCGGAACCGGCGACCCTGCTTCTGCTTTGCGTCGGATCGGCCATGATTATTCGCAATCGTTGGGCCCGTCGCCAACCCGCGTAAAGTTGTTTGACGCCATCGCGTTGACTTCACGACTCAGGGCCCTGCGATGCCGGGTTTGAGCGGGCTACGGCCCGGGCGCTTCCGCGAGTTTCCTTCGCAGGTATCGTCCCGTGTAGCTTTGTTCGCACGCGGAAACCTCCTCAGGCGTACCCTCGGCCACCACGAATCCGCCGGCCTCTCCGCCGTCGGGTCCGAGGTCTATGACCCAGTCAGCCGACTTAATGACGTCCAGATTGTGTTCGATGACGATAACCGTGTGCCCTTTCTCCACAAGCCGAAGCAGCAGCGTCAACAGATTTCGCACATCGGCGAAGTGCAATCCCGTGGTCGGCTCGTCAATCAGAAAGAGCGTATGCGTCCCGCTATGTCCGCCGGAATTCGGACTTCGCCCGGCAATGCCGGGTTTGAGCGGGCTTCGCCCTCCGTCGCCGGACTTGTGCAGCTCCGAAGCCAGCTTCACCCGCTGGGCTTCGCCGCCAGACAAGGTGGCCGACGCCTGTCCGAGCTTGATGTACCCAAGCCCCACGTCCTTCAGCGACTGCAAGCGCCTGCTGATGTTCGAAAAATTCTCAAAGAACTTCGCTGCCTCGTCGACCGACATGTCGAGCACGTCGGCGATGCTCTTGCCGCGATAGCGCACCTGTAGCGTTTCGCGGTTGTAGCGTGCTCCCTGACACTCGACGCATTGAACGTACACGTCGGGCAGAAAATGCATGGCAATTCGCTTGACGCCCTGCCCTTCGCATTGTTCGCATCGCCCGCCCTTGATGTTGAAGCTGAATCGGGCCGCGTTGTAGCCGCGAATCTTGGCCTCGCGCGTCTTGGAATAAAGATCGCGTATCAGATTGAATACGCCGACATAAGTGGCCGGATTGCTCCGCGGCGTTCGCCCGATGGGCGTCTGATCGATTTCCACGACCTGATCGACATTGGCGCTGCCGACGATTCGTTCATACGCGCCCGGCGCAAGACCCGACCGGGATAGGCGGCGCTTCAGCACCCGATGAAGCACGTGATGGATAAGCGTGCTCTTGCCGCTTCCCGAGACGCCGGTTACCGCCACCAGGCATCCGAGCGGAATTCGAACGCTTAAGTTCTTCAGATTATGCGCGGTAACGCCTCGAAGCTCGACCGAGTTTTTCCAATCCGGCATTCGCCGCTCTTTTGGGACGGGAATGATCGAACGACCGCTGAGGTAACGGGCGGTGGACGATGCTTCGCTTTTGAGCACCTCGGCCGGCGTACCGAACGCCACGATGTGTCCGCCGTTTTCGCCCGCTCCCGGGCCGACGTCGATGATGTAGTCCGCCCCGGCGATGATCTCCTCGTCGTGCTCGACGACGATTACCGTGTTGTCCAGTTCGGTCAACCGGCGCAATATCGTGCGCAGGCGCTCGGTATCGCGGGGATGAAGACCGATCGTCGGTTCATCGAGCACATAGCAGACCCCGGACAGACGGCTGCCGATCTGAGTCGCCAGCCGAATGCGCTGAAATTCTCCGCCGGATAGCGTCGCACTGGCCCGGTCCAGGGCGAGATAGGTAACGCCCACTTCGCACAGAAAACCAAGCCGCCTGCGCAGCTCGGCCAATAATGGCGCGGCGATCGTCGCTTCTTCGCCCTGAAAGTTCAGTTGATCGAAAAACGCCCTGGCCGACGAGATGGTCATCGCCGAAATATCCGCGATGCTAAGGCCGTCGATTTTCACGCACAAAGCCCGCTCATTCAGCCTCGCGCCCTTGCACCGCTCACACGGCGCCTCGCTCAGGAAGGCATGCAGCCGCTGTTTGGCCGATTCCGATCCGGTCGTCTGCCACCGCCGCTTCAGGTTGGGCAACACTCCCTCAAAGGAGAACCCACGCTCCCGTGCCTCCTCCGCACTCAGGCCACGCATCAGCATCCGCTGGGCCGCTTTCGGGATATTTCGAAACAGAATGTCATCGCGAACGTCGAATCGCTCACAGTATTCGGCGATCATCTGCCTGTAAGCAGCATTGAGCTTACGGCCCAGGTGTCGCCATGCGGCAATCGCCCCGTCATTCAACGAGCGGTTCGGATCGGGCACCACCAGTTCCTCGTCGAATTCCAGAGCGGTGCCAAGTCCAAAACAACTTTCGCAGGCTCCCACAGGCGAGTTGAAGCTGAAAAGCGCAACCGGCAGACTGTGCTCCCGTCCGGCTTCGCCGCCGGGCATCGCCCGCTTAGGCCTGGCCTCGCCGGGTGCCACTTCGTCGATCCGCACTTCGGCATGTTCGGCGCACGCCAATGCCGTACTGAATACGGTATCCTGCCATTGGTCGCCGTTGGACTCCGCGGAAACGATGAGTCGTCCGCCCGATAGCCGCGTCGCGAGCTCGACGCTGTCCGCCAGCCGCTCTCGCATTTCCGGCTTGGCCAGCAGGCGATCGACCACGACCTCGATGGTGTGCTTGCAATTGGCGGGAAGCGGGGCAAGCTCCTCCAGCAGGTGAATCTGTCCGTTAACGCGAACCCGAACGAACCCCTCCTTGATCATCCGTTCTAGCAACGCCTTGTGTCCACCGCGCTGATCCGAAACCAACGGG
>JBGTDB010000076.1:0-3451 GCA_041748515.1 Phycisphaerae bacterium | reverse complement strand
GGGCGTCGCGGGCGCGGGGAAGCCCCAACCGACGCTTACAAGTTCACCATTCTGGCCCTCGACCGTCGAACCGGAAAAACCGCCTGGCAGCGGACCCTTCGCGAGCAAGTTCCGCACGAGGGCGCGCACCAGGACGGCAGCTTGGCCCCGGCCTCGCCCACGACGGACGGCGAAGTGCTGATTGCGTTCCTTGGCTCGCGAGGCGTGTATGGCCTATCGATGAGCGGCGAAGTCTTGTGGGAAAAAGACCTCGGCCAAATGCGGACGCGAAATTCTTTCGGCGAAGGGAGCTCACCCGTCATTTTCGGCGATACGGTGATTGTCAATTTGGACCACGAGGGCGATTCGTTCATCGTCGCCCTCGACAAGAAAACCGGCAAGGAAAAGTGGCGCAAGGACCGCAACGAAGTCACCTCGTGGTCGACGCCGCTGATTCTCGACGAGGGCGAGCGCACGCACGTCGTGGTCAGTGCGACCGATCGGGTGCGGAGTTATTGCCTTAAGACCGGCGAGACCCTCTGGGAATGCGGCGGGCTCGGCCTGAATTGCATCCCCGCGCCGGTGGCGGCCGATGGGACGGTCTATGTCATGAGCGGTTTTCGCGACGACGCCCTGCTGGCCATCAAGTATCACGGAGCCAGCGGCGATCTAACCGGGTCCGGGGCCGTCACCTGGAAGCTGGATCGCGGAACGCCCTACGTGCCGTCGCCGCTGCTGTACGGGAATACGCTCTATTTCCTGCAAAAGAACACGGGGATTCTGTCGAACTATGAACCGAAAAGCGGCGAACCGCACTTCACGCAGCAGCGCCTTGAGGAGATCACGGGCGTTTATGCGTCTCCGGTTGGGGCGTCCGAACGGGTTTACGTCGTCGGGCGCAACGGGGCGACCTATGTGCTCAGGCGGGGCCCTGAATTCAAGGTGCTTTCGGTCAATACGCTGGATGACGAGTTTTCCGCGTCGCCCGCGATCGTCGGCGACGAGCTTTTCCTGCGCGGTCACAAGAACCTTTATTGCATAGCCGGAAAATAGCACAGCGACGGAATCGTCCGAGCCCCGGCGTTCACGCCGGGCGGAATCGACGTTGCGGACGGGAAGCGAAACCGTAGAAGGGAAACGGCACCGCCCGCCATGAATGGCGGGGCTCGGGCATGGGGGCTTTCAGGGCAACGCCTTGTTTGACGTGCGTCGGACCACCGGCGTGGCCAATCACAAGTGATGGATCATTTCTGCGCCGAGCCGCGTCCGTGAGAAATCGGCGACGGGGCGGGCTACCGTCAAACTGGCTAATCGTTTCGGAGGTCGGTGTATGGTGCAACCGTCCGGTCGCCGACGCGCGCGGGCATGGGCGCACCGAGAAACGTCGGCAACCGGTCGATTGTCTCCTGGAATCGGATCGCGCGAGAATTCACGTCCTCCGTTCGCAGCCGGAGCTGCGTCTGGGCATCGGCATGCGCGATCGAATCGTCTTCCTCCCCGCGGAAAACACCGTACACCGTGAACACTTGTGAGCGGACCGTCACCCAATCGCCCAGAGCAACCATGGGGGCGACGGCCGCGATGAAGTTCTTTGCATTGGCATTTGCATTCGTCGGATCGACTACCCCGGCGTCGGCGCGGAAGAAGCTTGTGCCGAGGGTTGCGTCTTTCGACGCATCGGGATGGCGGACGTTGGCCAGTTCGCCGACGGACATAAGACCCGTGCCGCGACGCGCGAGCGGCTGGCGCATGGTCCATCCTCGGTACCCATCTGTGACGCCTGTGCGGGGTTCACCGTAATCGCCGGTCGTAACGGTCGTCGGCAAACCCGTGTCGGGGTCGATGTCGCGATAGCGAATCTCGCGGGCTTCGCGATAAGCCGTAATGCCCTGGGCCAGTTCCTTGCCGGCGGAAGCCGCTTCGTTGGCGGGTACCAAAATGCCGAGCGAAGACTGGATCGTGCTCCGGAACGGAAGCGGCACTCTCTCCATGGGCACGAAGGGCAGCCCGGCCATCACCTTCCATGGGGCGGCGTTCAGGTTGATCCGGCCGTGCACGCGGAGCCCCCCTAGGTCAACGCGTGGCACGGCTGCCGGATCAACCGTCGGCGGCTGCGGCGGGCAGTTCGGGTCGTTCGGCGAACACGGCGGATACGGACCGGGACTGCTCAGCGGCAATGCGGTGAAGTAGTCGAATACAGTTTGCCCCCAGGGGAGCTGATTGAGATTACCCGGCGGAACGCGGAACCGATCGAAACGACACGTCGTCCGCGTTCCCGCGGCCGTGCAGTCGTTGTTCGTGGCGCAGGCGGCCCGCCAGTTACAGTTGTCATCCATAGTCGGGTGGCAGCAGATTCCCCCGCCCCATCCGGCCGGATTAAACGCGGGCGTAATCTGCGGCGGAACATGGTGGGCGGCGATACGACCGGCCGCCGTGTCGATTCCAACGTCGAAAATCGGCATTCGGCCGTTGTCGATCTGCTCGGCGGAGTTGATTGAAATATTCACCTCGCTCTCAGAGGGATTGACTGGACCGATTCTAAAATTCTTCACTTCCACCAGGGCGCGGGTAAAGGCCAAGTCCTGAACTGTCTCAGCCGGGTATCGAGGAGGTGTATAATCAGATGCACCGCGGTTGGCATGGCGCATCAGAAAAAGCAGCGAACCGGTGGTCGGAAACGCCGTTGTCAGACTGCCAGTATTAGCGAAGTTGACTTCGACGGGATAAATGTCGGGCTTGGGCGGCAGCCGCCAGGTGCCCAGGACGGCTGCGGCTTCCGCCGGGGAGACCACGGTCGCTTCCGACCCCACAGCGGGCACGGTGGCCAGCCACATTGCGCCCGGCGATGAAGTCAGGTTGGTCGGATTAGGAAGGTTGAACGGGTCCGGCACCCCCCGACCGACGACAAAGGCAAAATTTTTGCCTTCGGATGGCGCATCATCGAACGTTATGTTCTCCAACATTTCCCCGTCACGGCCGATGTTTCCGAATTCCGGAACGGTGAACTGGTCAAGAACGATATCCGTTGCTTCGGCGTCCCCGAGATACCAGTGCCTGCGCACCAAATAAATTGTCATCTCCTTTGTTAGCTGAAACGTGGCGGCCGTAGTGTCCATTACACGCGGTGCCGGCGTCATATTTTCTAGAATCGCCACAGATGGTGAACTGACAAATACCGCAAACGGCCCCCCCGGATCGGCGAGACTGATCGGCGGTATGGTAATTGGGATTCTAATTGCGATACCAGTCGCATCAGCTACATAGAGGAAATACGGATCCGCCGGCACTTCCTGGAAATAGGGATTGAACAACTCGACCGCCCAGCCCGTCAGGGTCGCCTCGCCCGGCACCGGATCATTGTTGGGAGGAGCCACGTTAGGAACGTGCGCCACCGTGGCGATGGCCGTGATGTACGGCTGTCGTTCGAGGCCGTAGACATGAATCGGCTCGATCTGCTGGGTGGCCGGGTTGG
>JBGTDB010000075.1:0-4936 GCA_041748515.1 Phycisphaerae bacterium | reverse complement strand
GGGCGTTGCCCGGCTTGAACCGGCTGTGCCGGCGGGCATTGCCCGGCTTGAACCGGCTGTGCCGGCGGCCGGTCCGACTCAATCAAGGAGTAAGCACAATGTTTCAGAAGAATCACTCGACAATGATGGCATCGGGACTGGCGATCGGTTTGGCGCTGGTCGGTTTGGGAATGGGGTGCAAAGGCCAGGATCGTCGAATGTTTCCGTCCGCGGCCGAGCAGTCCGCGAAAATGGACGCCGCGAAAAACCGTCAGCGGGGGCACTGGCAGCAGATGGCCGACAACGCCATTCTGAGCGACATGGCCGTCTACGACTCGAACTTCATTCCGAATTCGAGCGAACTCAGCGGTACCGGCGCCGAACGACTCTCGCGCATGGCCGCCTACCTTGATACCTATGGCGGCGTCGTGCGCTACGACACGCTGATCGACAACGAAGAGCTGGTTCAGGCGCGACTCGACAATGTCAGGGAATATATTGAGGTGACCGGCGCGGACTTAAGCCGCGTGGAAGTCAAGGCCTCCCTGGCCAGCGGCCGGTCGCTTTCGGCCGGCGAGGCGATTCGGGTCAGTGCCAAGGGAACGGCCGGGCCGCAAACAGGCGGCGGCTCCCCGATGATTCTTGGGCCCGCGCCCAATCCGTAGGGAACGGCGATTTATGAAGGATGTCCTTCGTGTTCGGTTCTGAATTCGAGGGATACGCAGTCGCCTGGGAATGGACCCCGGCATTACCGGCGCAGGACGGGCGATGCCCAACCCAAGTGCCGGACGAGAACCGGTCACACCCGCCGGCGTCGCCGGATTTCAGCGGTCTAGGTCGGCTCGAACAAGAGAGTTTAAGGATGAACGCAATGATGGCCCAAAAAACGGCGGCGGGTGTTGCTCGTGTATGCTTGGTAATTCCGGGCGTTCTGGTTGTCGCCTCGACACTGTTGTTCGCGACCGGATGCGCCAAGTCCGATTCTCTGAAAGGATCGCTGGCCGGACAGAATTATCAGCACGTTTCGCAAAGGGAATTGGCGAACGCGCCCCTGGCCAAAACGCCCAAGATTCTCCCTCAAACGCATTACGCCGCGGGGCGGCTGTTCGAGAGTCAGGGTCAGATCGGGAAGGCCATCGAGCAGTATCGAAAATCTGTCGCGGTCAACCACCACTTCGCCGAGGCTTATCACCGACTCGGACGGACGCTTTCGATCGCCAATCAGCGAGATGACGCCGTTGCGGCGCTCACCCGGGCGGTCGAGCTGGCTCCGACCAATGCCGCGTTTCGCAACGACCTCGGCTTCGAGCTTCTGTACCACGAGCAATGGGCCTCGGCGGAGAAGCACCTTCGCAAGGCGATCGAGCTTCAGCCGAATCTTGTCCGGGCCCATATCAACCTTGGCCTGGCACTGAGCCGGACGGGCCGCTTCGACGAGGCCCTGGCTTCGTTTCAGGCCGTCCTACCCGAGGCGGACGCTCAATACAATCTGGGCCTGATGTTTCGCGGGCAGACGCGCTACGCCGAAGCCGCTACGGCCTTCCGCCGCGTTCTAAAGATTAATCCTGAATTTACGGCAGCACGCACCCAGCTCGATCAGCTCGCGCTTCATACGGATAGTGTTGCACCGACCATCGACGCGGAGCCAACGCATCCGGAACCATTCAAGGCAGATGCCTTTGCGCGTATTCAACCGGCGTCGATTGAGCGGGAACAGATCGCAAAGCCCGAGGCTCTGACGACCTTTGCGCAAATGACCAATGAATTGAGCCGCCTTCACGTTGAAGAGATGGAAGCGCTCGCTCGCGAGCAGCATTTCAAGGATCAAGTTGCGGCGGGCGAAGTAATTCCGGATGGACCGCAGTCCGATCGGGTACGCGGGGACAGTGAAAATTTTGAGAAGCTCGCGGAAGCAGCCCACTCGAAGGCTTTCTCGATGGACGATTGGGAATCAATTCAGACGGATTTCGATGTGATCCGCGAGATACTCGAGAATGACGCGAACTGCACGCGGGAAGGAACCGGCACGACCGAAGTCGAGAATCCTTTCGGCGGTGACGCGATCGAGTCTTCGCAGCGCACGCCGGTTTCAATCACGACGATAATGACTTCACTTGCTGACGACGAGGCGCCTGCAACCGTGCGAACCGTTTCCGATTGGACCGTGGTCAGTCCGGTGGCGGATGTTGTCGCCCATTCAAATCTGCGAACGGTATCGGACCGGGCCATAGCCAATCCGGCCGTGACGCCGTACGCCCCCATGGAGACCGGGCGTGATCGGTCCGTCTTCGTCGAAGCCGCGCCTGTGCGAACGGTGTCAGCCGACGGCGACCGGTTTGAGTCGAATGGGTCCGCGGCCGCGCCTCCCGATTGGCGAGGGGCGTTCGCTGATCTGGACGCCCTGGCGCGAATGACGCAAAACGATTACATTTGTGCCCGAGACGCCCAAAATGACAACCTGGCCGTCTCGCCGCCCAATGACGACGGAATTCGCACCAGGTCAACCGCGGCACACGGCACTCCCTCAGGCGCTCCGGTGCTTGGCGCTCCGCCCCCCGCAGAACCGCATTAAGATCGCGCCAAAATCGGCGCGAACGGGACTTGGCTCGAAGTCCGCAAAATGCCTCACTTATTGAGCGTGGCTATAGTTGAGCCACTTTCAATGGGCGTGCGTTACAGATTCCACTCCGCGGCCCCTCTAAATCGCAAGGCGTTAAGCTGCGCGAAGCTCCATTCCCATTAGCATTTCCTGCATTTTTCGAGAAACGCGAGGGCGAGAATCGTGTTGCGCCTCTGATTGCTTATGCCATGCTTTGCTCGGCGGCGTTGCGGTGATCGGTCAGGCCGGGCTAGAATGGCGCTTTCCGTCGGGGGACGTGGCGCGGCTCCCAACGGTCCGACGCTGGAAACGGATGATCCGGAGTTCATGCTGGTGCGATCGATTGTTTGCATCTCCTTAATCCTGGCGGCATTGATTTTTGAGGGGGCTATCGGTCTGCCGTCGGCCCTGGGGCAGACGGATCGGCTTCGCACGTTGGTTTACGACCCAGCCGCCAAGGACTGGATAGAGCAGCCCCCTCCGCCCACCGGAACGGCCGAGCGCGATCTTTACGACGTCCGAGTGCTAATAAGGGACCAAAAGTACCGACAGGCCCTGGCGTCGCTGGACGCCTTCGACAAAAGACGGGGAATCCAACATGCACTTTATTCTGAGAGCCTGATCCTGCGGGCCCAGGCGCTGGTCGGGCAGAAGAGGTTTGAAGACGCCCACGAAGTCTTGCAGAAGTTCCTGTCCGAGTTCCGGGGCATGGAGCTTACGGGCGAGGCTCTTCGCCTGGAATTCGTGGTGGCGGAGGCTTTTCTGGCCGGGGCGAAGCGGCGGTTCCTGCGAATTTTCAAAATTAAGGATGTTGACTTCGGATATCGGATTCTGGATGAAATCTCGACCGACTATCCCGACAGTCCTTTGGCCGAGTTGGCCTTGAAGCGTAAGGGCGACCATCTGGCGTCGAGGGGCGAGCACGATCTCGCGGAGTTGGAATACGCTCGCATGTTGCGGGATTACCCCCGCTCTCGATACCATGAATACGCTCTGGCCAGAACTGCGGAATCGGCGCTGGCCAGCTTTGGGGGCGTTGAGTTCGACGAAGCCGCACTGATTGAAGCGGAGGAGCGCTACCGCGATTACCTTGCACAGTATGCGGTAAACGCCGAGCGGGCGGGCGTCAAACGAATTCTGGAAGGCATCAACGAGACCAAGGCGGAGAAGGATTTCCAGATCGGGGCGTACTACGAACGAACCGACCATGTCGGATCAGCGGTCTTCTATTACAGGTTCGTGCTGGAGGAGTATCCCGGTTCGATCGCGTCGGTCAAAGCCCGCGAGCGGCTTGAGTTGATCGGCGTTTTGGAGCCGATCGCCGCGACCAACACGCCGCCGACCGGACCATGAGGATTCAGGAGCCTTACCCAGAATGAGCATCCGCCCGATACATTCAGCGACGCTTACGCTCGGCCTATCGGCCTGCGCTTTTCTGACCGGTTGCGGATATTCGACCGAACGCCCGTTTCGGACCGATATTCAGACCGTTCACGTGGAAATCCTGCAGTCCCGCGAGTTTCGGCGTGAGTTGGAGTTCCGACTGACCGAATCCATTGTCAAGCGGATCGAATCCGATACACCGTATCGAATCGCTCCCCGCAACCGGGCGGATATGTTGCTTTCCGGCGAGGTGCTCGCGGTGCAGAACCTTACCCTGGGCTCGGATTTCGATACCAACCTGCCGCGCGAGATTGGCTCCAGCGTTGTGGTGCGATATTCATTGAAGAGCCTGCGAACCGGCGAGATTCTGGTGGATCGGCCCCGGGCCGTGTATCAAACCAGTTACATTCCGCCCGTTGGAGAGACGTTTTCCACGGGAATGACGCGGGCGATGGACGGTCTGGCCGAGCAAATTGTCGAATCAATGGAATCTGACTGGTAAGGCTGGTAAGATTGTCGGGGCCGACCGATGGGCCCGAAACAAGGCATTTTTGGAGTGCAGCATGTCCGACGGCAACAGCCCGCCGCCGAAAGATCAGCAACCCCCCAGCCAGCCGCCTCAACGGCCGGGCGGGCCCGTGAAAATGTCGCGAAACCTGGTGAGCTGGCTTGTGCTCCTGGGCTTGGCGATGTTGCTGGTGGCCCTGCTGAACAACACCCTGATGCCCACCGAGGAGATCACTATCAGCGAGTTTCATTCGCTGATTGATGCGGATCGGGTTCGGTCGTTGCGTATCAAGGAAGACGGGATGATCGAGGGCACCAGGAAGCCCGTCGAAGGCGAGGAAGCTGCCGCCACGCTTCAGTTTAAGGTCAACTATCCAAAAGAAGCCATCGACAAGAAGTTCCTCGATGAGATGGTCGAGGCCGTTCGAAAAGGCGGCGGCGACGTCAAATACGAAAAGCAGAACCAGT
>JBGTDB010000074.1:0-5191 GCA_041748515.1 Phycisphaerae bacterium | reverse complement strand
CCACCCCGAGCGGCCCGCCGTCATGCGCCGCGGCAAACTCAACCAATACCCGATCCACCGCCCTTCCAAGCTCACGCAACAACCGCAACCACCCGCCAACGCGAAAAACGCCAAAATCCCGGACGCTATTACCCTGACGGTTGCGACTCGGAATCGGCGATTGCGGTTCGGAACGGTGGTCGAGGCACCGATTCGGCCGGACGGGCCAAAGCGCGGCCGGCGGGTCTGACTTGGGAATCGAGGCTTGATTTTGCTACAATGGCCCGAGGAGGGGAGCAGGCCAAGTCTGCCATTCGCGGCCTGAGTGGAGAGTCCGCTTGCGCGCCTGTGTGCCCATCCGTTAAGGGGCCAAAGTGAATCCTCATTTTTTTGCATTCTTTCGCAGAAGCAAATTTTTGAAGAAGGTCCGCGCGGCGGCATTCCTAATGCTCACTCTCTGTTCACCGCTGAAACTATGCGCCGACGAAGTCCTTTTCCGTTACGAGGCCGACGTATTGCCGTATGATCCGGCGGGGGGGTTCATCCTCGCCGACCCATGCGAGGGGCCGTGTACGGAAAGCCTGGAGGACGAGAGATTTGTCCTCGAATGGGCGGGCTTGTCGGGGGGGGGATGCGGTGAATTTCGCAACGGTAATCGCCCGCGATCCCGACCCACACCCCGAAACGCTCTGGGTAGAGTGGCGGTTCCGCTCGAACTGGCCGCTTCCACCAGGGAATTCCGGTTGTGACGCGCGAGCCAGTGTTACGTTTCGCGGTATTTCCGATCAAGTGTATCTACATGGTGATGCCGCCTTCTCCTTTGACGGCGGCAGCTCCATCACCGGACTTCCCCTTGACACGTTTTTCACCGCCCGCTTCGAAAGCCGAGACGGATCGCGTTACACCTTCGCCGTGGACGGCCGGGTGTTCTTCGACCATGTTGACCCTCCCCCCTCTCTTCCGTTGAGCGGCGTGCAGTTCGGCGGCTTTGGTGGGTGCAGTCGTCCCCCCGGTGAAATCATGCGCAACGAGTGGGACTTCATCCGTTACGGGACGCTTTCCGACGGCGAACTGATCGTCGCGACCGATCCGCCCGAAGGAGTCGTGGACGCCAATGTGCATCCCGCGCTTGACCGCTTCACTGTGTCCTTCGACGAGCCCGCCTTCGTCTACGTGGACCAGATTTCCGTCGCCGTGTCGGCCGGCATGGATGTTCCGCAGGTTCTCTGGGTCCGCCGGCCCGACCACAGCGAGCCGGACACCGTCGAGGTGGTCCTCGACCGCCCGCTGCCTTTGAACGCCACCACGACCTTCACCTTCGACGACGGGGTGGCGGAAAGCGTCGTGGAGTACACCTACCTGTCCCTCGGAGCGTGCTGTTCTTCGCAAGGCGCCTGCACCGACACCGATGAAGAGGATTGCGCCGACCTCGGCGGTGCGTTCGCTCCCGGACAGGACTGCGAGGGCGACTTGGATGAGGACGGCGTGGACGAACTTTGTGGAGATCAATGCCCCATGGACCCGAACAAACTGACCCCCGGCCAGTGCGGCTGCGGAATGCCGGACACCGACTCCGATGGCGACGGGGTGGCCGATTGCCTGGACCTGTGCCCCCTGGACCCGGATAAGATCGCCCCCGGCCTTTGCGGCTGCGGGGTGCTCGACACCGACTCGGACGGCGACGGCGTGCCCGACTGCGTCGACCAATGCCCCGGCGAGGACGACACGATTGACGCCAACGACGACGGCATCCCCGACTGCTTCCAGTTCCCCATCATCCCCACCACCACCGCCTGGGGCCTGGCCGTCATGCTCCTGCTCATCCTCATCGCCGCCAAGCTGCGCCCGCGAATGATTGCATGATTTGGTGATTTACGCACTTCGTGCCCTTCGTGGTTGGGTGTTCACCACAAAGTTCACAAAGGAAGTGGCCGTCGCGGTTTGGATGTTCGGAACGACGCGGGTAAGAGCGGTCCCTTCTCGAGCTGAAGCCCATCCCACGTTATCAGAAGGGCGAGAGGCAAGCCGTCGATCACGGTTGTTCGACGTTGTCGACAAAGTCAGCGGTTTGCGTGAGGACGCCTTGTTCGTCCCACATGTTCATGGGGCCCTGGCGCAGGCCGTTGATGAACTCGACCTGCATGCGCATTTTTCCGTTCTCGTGCCACTCGGTGTAAACGCCGTTCCAGGCCCCGCGGTTCATGGTCCATTCGCTGTGCTTTGCGCCGGTCTGGTGCCAGCGGGTCCAGGTGCCGTCCTCCAGGCCGTCGTCGTAGTGGCCAACGGCCCAGATCTGCCCGTCGAAGTACCAGGTGGTGCGATCGCCGTGGGGAACCCCATGCCGCCAATGCACCTTGGAATTAACCAGGCCGGATTCGTACCAGGCGGTGGTCAGGCCGTGACGGACAAAGTTGCCATCCTCATCCCAGTAGCCTTCGGTTTGCAGTCTCGGGGTGTCGTTCGGCCACTTCTCTTCGTGGACGACGATCTCAACGAGGTCTTCCGCCGCGTCGGCAAGACCCGCCGGTTGTTCATCTTCAACGACCGGCGCACGTTCAACCTCGGCCGCGACGTGTTTCGGAGCCGGCGCTTCAACTGCTGCGGCCGTCGATGGAACACGGTTGCAACCGGGTTGAAACACCAAAAAAACCAAGATGGAAACACTGACGGCCAGAAACACCAATACGCCTTTGTTCATGCGAGACCTCAATACTTTGACTCTGACAGCAGAAATCTTGGGTATGTGCGACTCTCGTGCGTCGGCCGCAGCCCTTCTGATCTTTCCTTGTCAGCCATTATACCGATTGATCGAACGATCGGGCTATTCTAGCCATTCGATTTTTGTTACAATGCCCGAACTAACCGCCGATAGCTTACCGCAGAGAGGGTGATCCGCCGAATCCCGGGGAATAACGCGAATGTCACGAATAGCAACTCGAACGACGGGGACCGCAGCCGTTTTTCTGATCTTTGTGCTTGTCGGGTCGGCCTTCGGGCAGGCCGAGCGGCGGTATGACGGCCACAGCGTTGTTCGGGTCACGGCGAAGGATCAGGCGGAAATCGACCGAATCGAGGCTACCGGGGGCATCATTCTCAATTGCATCCACGGGCCGGGCGAGTTGGACGTTGTAGTGTCGGCCGATCAGCTCGCCGAATTGGGTCGGCTGGGTATCGAGGCCGCGGTTGTTGAGCATAACGTGCAACAGGCCATCGAGGCCCAGAAAGCGCCGCGCTTGGCGGTGGCCGGAGCGGGCGATCCCTATGACGATTTCTTCCTCGCCTATCACCCCTACGAAGGCGATGGCGGCATTGTCTGGTACATGAATGAGCTGGTGGCTCGCTATCCGGCGCTGGCGTCGATGGTGAACATCGGGACGACCCTCGAAGGACGCACCATCTGGGGCGTGCGCATTACGGCAGCCGCATCGCCGGACACGCCCGGCGTGCTTTACTTCAGCGCCGAACACGCCCGAGAGTGGATCACTCCGCCGGTGGCGCTTTTTTTCGCCAGGCACCTTTTGGATCAGTACGGTACAGACGCCGAGGTCACCGACCTGGTGGACAACGTCGAGTTTTTCGTGGTCCCGGTGTTCAACGCCGACGGATACGTGTTTTCGTGGACGTCGAACCGTTTCTGGCGGAAAAATCGGCGGCCGAATTCAGGCGGCCCTTTTGGCGTGGACGTCAATCGCAACTGGGGCACGGGCTGGGGCGGGGCGGGCTCGTCGGGCACTTCCAGCTCCGAAGTCTATCGCGGGGCTTCAGCGTTTTCCGAGCCGGAAACGCAGGCGATGCGTGACTTCATCCTTGCGCGGCCGAACCTGCGGGCCCAGCTCGATATCCACAGTTACTCGCAACTAATCCTCTGGCCGTACGGCTATACACCGGCGCTGCCCCCGGATCAGGAGTATTACCAGGATGTGGGCTTGGACATGCAGTCGCTGATTCAGGGCGTTCACGGCCGCTTTTATGTCGCCGGACCGGCCAACACGACAATCTATCCGGCAAGCGGCGTTTCGATCGACTGGACCTATGCGCAGCGGGACATGCTGTCGCTCACGGTCGAGTGTCGGGACACCGGTACGTTCGGGTTCCTGCTTCCGCCGGAGCAGATCATTCCGAATTGCGAGGAAATGCTGCCGGCCATGCTGCGAATGACCAATTCGGACTGGGTGCGCGAGCCGGTGCGGTACCAGTTTTCAGACGGCCTGCCGGCCTCGCTGCGAACCGGTGAGTCAACAACGATACTCGTCGAGATTGTGGAGCAGACCCAGTTCATCGAGCCGGCCAGCGCGTCGGTTCACTTCCGATATGATCCGGCGGGCGGCTTTACGCAGTCAACGATGTTGGCCCTGGGCGGCGGGTTTTTCGAAGCAGCATTACCCGCGACCAATTGCACGTCCGAGCCGCAGTTTTATTTCAGCGTCCAAACCATGCAGAGCGCGACCTCGACCAACCCCATGACGGCCGGCACGGGCACTTACTATGCGGCCGCGATGCAGAGTGACGATCGGGTCGGCGTCTGCGATGGCTTGTTCGCGGACCACAACGGCGACGGAGCGGTGGATTCGGTCGACTTCGCCGCGTTCGAGGACTGCTTCTCCGGCAAGGGAAACCCGGCGGGGCCGGGGTGTGCGATTTTTGATGCCAACCAGGACGACGCCGTGGATTGCCACGACTGGTTTGCGTTCTTTGATGCTTGGACGGACGAAGGCAATGCGCCTGGTTTTGAATCCTGCCCCATGCGGGCCGCGCCCGGGCTTGTCGGTGCTGGCGCGCGTTATATTACAGTTTCAGGCCTTACCGGCGACGAGCCGCTGGCCATCCACGTTTCGTCGCCCGACCTGCCTTGCCTTTCGGCCTATGTCGATCTGGATGAGGGCGCGGCAAATCCGCCTGTGGGTCGACTGGTCGATGCCCCTGTCTACCGGCTGCCGTCGGAATGGGGCGATCCGCTTCCGGTCGCGGACGAACAGATTGGGCCTTCAATGCGGTTTATCGTCGGCACTGAAGACGAGATGGGCATGCCCTCACTGAAGGCTGAGGCTCAGACGCTGCTTTGGGGAGACACCTCCGACCCCATCGGGGTCTTGAACATCCTGGACGTTTCGGGCTTGAAGAACTGCATTCTGGAGCTGCCGGAAAGTCCGTCGCTCGAACGATGCGACCTCGAACCGGCTACGCCCAATCGCATCGCTAATGTCTTGGACCT
>JBGTDB010000073.1:0-5603 GCA_041748515.1 Phycisphaerae bacterium | reverse complement strand
ACGGAAACAAATCGTTGCTCTTCACCCTTCGGCAGTTTCGACTGGTCGGAGCCCGGTCTGACTCCGGCCGCACCATGAGCCTCATGCCTGTCGCCCTTCAACAGGAAGACAAGAGCCAGCCCATCAATCGGCACATATATGCGATTCAGCGGGGCTCATCGCTGCGACCAATCGTCGACGACCTCTTCAACCCCCGCGACAGCGGCGAGCATGTAGAGGTCGTCTTCGCCGTGCCGACCAACTTCGAACCGCGTTTTATCGAGTATAAGCGCGGGGCCCGCGCGACCCTTAGCTTCAAGGCCGCCGATCCGGCACGCGGCGAAACCGCAGCGCCGCCTGCCCCGCCCGCACAACCGGAATCAGTCGCCTCGACTGAAGCGCCGCCGACGTCCCGCTCCGGACCGCGCACTCGCCGTGTCGCGGCCGCACCCAGCGAGTCGCGATTCGGCGATCAGCTTCCGATGTCCATGCGCTCCTATCGCCAAATGGCAAACGTTTCCATTCGGGGCGACACGTTCTCCAACGGGCACATCGTCGGACGGGTCGAGCAACAAGAATCCGGATCCGACCCTCAGCTTTCCCGCTTCGCCGTGCCCGACGACAAGCGCCTGTTGCACCTGAACGCCGAGTTCCTTCGCGCCCGTAGCGGCCTGGGCCGGGCCCTCAGCTTCGCCATTGGAACGGTTCAGAACTACAATGTGACCGACGCCAACGGAAACGTTCACACCCTCGCGGGCAGATACGCCATCGCCACCGTCGGCGGCACCGAGTTTGTCGAGGTGCAATACTTCCCCGATCAGGCCGGTACCATGGGCAGCGGCCAGCCCTTCGCCGAAATCAAAGACAGCGACCTTCAAGGCAACTATTCGCTCGTGCTGCTGTTCCTCGTCGAACCCGGCGTGCAGATCGTTTCCTTCAGCAGCGGCAGCGCCGCCATGCGCGGCGACAACCTCCGCGACCAAAACCTCGTCGCCCCCCAATAACACCGGCATGGCATTGCGTGTCCTTCATACCGTTCATTCCGCGAGGCCGTCGGCCGGAGCGGAAACTGTCTCTCTTCGGGGATTGATTGCAGAATTGAACCGCGCCGGTTCGGAATCCGCCGTCAGAGCGGAAATCTCCGATAGAACCGGGGCGAACACGCCGCCCGCAACTACCGCATCCCGGACAGCCCCAGACAGACGCGGTTCCGATGGCGAAGACCCGGCTGCCTTTGACCTTATTCACATTCACGGCTGGGACTATCCGCTTTCTCGGCGCATGGCTGTCGCAGCCGGTAAAGCGAAGAAGCCCTACGTCATAACACCCCACGGCCTGTCCATCGCCGACGGTCGCCGCCGAATCGGGCTGAAGATGCGCCTCGCCTGGCTGCTTCGAGACCGGCGGCTGGTTCGCGCCGCGACCTTCATCGCCGCCGTCAATGAATACGAGCAACAGCAACTCCTTCGCGCCGAAGCCCACTCCGACGTCCGCATCCTGCCCTACGGCCTGAATTTCGTCGAATACGCCATGGCTGAAAGCCTCGCCGATAGCGAGCCGCGGGCTTCAGCCCGCGCGGACTCTCCGGTTTCGTCCAGCGGCAACCCGTCCAGCGCTATTCCAAACCACGACGTTCGGAACGGCGGCATTCCGAGACGCGAACGTGAGGAAGCTGCCGAGACCACCCTCCCCCCTTGCCAAGGGGGGACAAAGGGGGGTCGCGTTCCGGGAGAGAATGCCATTCCGAGCCGCGACCGTCAGGAAGCGACCTCAAACGCTCCTTCGCGCCAAATCCTCGTCCTTGGCGACATAACCCCCGACTCCGGCTGCGTCGCTCTGCTCAAGTGCCTCGCCGAGCTCGGTCCCGATGCCGAAGGCTGGCACGTCGTCCTGGCCGGAACCATTCCCGAAAAATGGAAGTCGGCGTTGCAACTGGCCGTGCGACGCAAGGGCGCGGAAGAGCGCGTTTCGTTCGCCGACGCCGCCGACATCTCGGCGCAACGGGACTTACTCGCCCGATCGGCCTTGTTGGTTGTACCGTCGCCCGTCGTACGCGCCCCGATCGCCGCGACCCAGGCCCTCGCCGCGGGCGTCCCGGTTCTATGCACGGCCCCGGCCGCTCCGCCGGAAATGAACGCCCACGTCCACCTTTGCGGCCTCGACCGCACCGCCCTCCGCGAGAAACTCCGCGAAATCCTGCGAAAATCCGACCAAACCCTAATACAGTCCGCCGCATACGCCCGCACCCACGCCGCAACCGCCCTCGATTGGTCGACTCTGACCGGACGTTTCATCGAAGCGTATGAATCCGCCCTGTGATTGCCGAAGGTGGTTAACAAATTCCTTTGTGCATAGCCCGCCGCTTTCCCATCGCCTGGCGGCGCGGTACGTTGCGGCCCTATGTCGAAGTGGCCGCCGTGGTGGACATGGGAACTTGAGCTTTCGCCCCATCTGCTTAAGCGAATGGTAGATCGGCGGTTTACCGAGGTTGACCTGCGCTTGATGCTTCAACATGCCTCCGACTATCATAAGGACGTGGAGGTCGGACGATGGGTGATTGAATGCCGGCATCGCGGACGCCGATGGGAAGTAATCGTCGAACCGGAATCGGCCGACGAAACGCTCGTGGTAGTCAGCGCCTTTCCGATCGAGGCTGGGAAATGAAACACCGCTACCTTGAAGTCACGTTTCGCCACGGCCGCCCCCTTGCGGCGTACCTCTACCTCCCACGTCGCGAGGGTGACACCAGCGCCCGAAGCGAGCGTCGAACCGACGGGCTGGTTGTGGACTTCGCCGACGACGGGCGGGCGATCGGGATCGAAATCACCTCGCCGGGACATTTCTCATTGAGTGCCCTGAACCAGATCCTGGCCGAACTCCACGAGCAGGCCATCACCTCTGAAGAACTCGCCCCCCTGGCGGCGTAGGCAATCTACCACGAACACTGAGCGGGCCACGGGTCGTTGCGGACCTGCATTAAAGATTTCCACACGCCCAGCGCACAAAAGCATGATTCCGAGCAGCACAATTGCTGCGACCAACAGTGCGACCCGATCCCAAGCGTATTCCACTGCGGCTTTTCTGGGCGTCAGCGCGGCCCGGCGAACCTGTTCCGCCTTCTCGGCTTCCCTTTGCTTACGAAACTTCTCCTGCTCGATCGGCCAACGGTCCACGTCCACTCCGCAGAGCGGGCAAAGCCGCCCCTTATCATGCGATTCGACTCCGAGACCTCCGACCAACAACATGTACTCTCGTCCCAAGAAGGTCCACTGCGGAATGATGCTCTTGCCGCATGCCGGGCAATCGAGCGTATCCTCAACCCGCACTGGAACCTGCATTGAACCCATAAGCGGATGCCCGCACTTTGGACAGGCTGCCGCAAGCTCGGAACACTCATTCTCGCAGTTGGGACAGTAGACGTTCAATGCTGAACCCCAGAAGATTTCGTAAATCCGGGAACACAATACCCATATTATTATCTAATCATATTCGGGAATTTACCGCGTTTGTTCTTGTTTGCTAACCGTTGACTCCGTGACGGGCTGTAACGGACAATCGTTTCCCGATCCGACTGCGACGTAGTCGCCGGAACATCAACGACTCTCATAGCGGCGGGTACTTGGATCGGGGGCGGGTTACTCGATGTCCTCTGCGGCTTAAGCCCCTGTTCCGACGCGCCGTGCCCTTTTGACAAAACCCGTTTGCTACCGGTTACCCGGTTCTCGCCGCCTGCCGTTTGTGATACTGTAACGCCGCCCCATGAATCCGGCCCTGATCGTTTCCGATGATAAGCAGCGCGCCCCGAGCCGCGGGTTCAACGCCCGCGAGTTCGGACGGGTCATCGCGCTTACTGCCCCTTACCGCAAGAAGCTCATCCTGGGCCTGGTTATCACCGTCTGCTTCGCCGGTCTGCACACCCTCGGCATCAGCGCCGCCTTCCCGGTCTTCAAGATCCTCCTCGAACAGGAGGGCCTGCACGGCTGGGCGGACCGCACCATCGCCGGGCAGCGCCTCGACGCCGAATTCGCCCCCATCACCGAGCAGGACCACACCCGCGTCGTCCGCCTCGGCGAGAACAGCCCGCTGCACGCCCAAGGCGTCCGGCCTTTCGACGTCGTCGCCCATCCCGACGGCCTGCCCGTCGCGGCCCTGTTTGAACAGATCGCCAATCAGGACGGCCCCTCACCGATCACGCTCCTGGCCGGCGACGTCGAAAACCTGCAAACCGTCTCGGCGGCCCTCGAACCGCCCAACAGAAGAATGACCTGGCTCGGCTGGGGCGCTTCGTTCATGCCCCCCGACGGCCCGGACACCAAGCTGCGCACCCTCATCTGGATTCTCGCGGCCGTCGTCACCATCGTCGTCGCCGCCAACGTCCTGCGATTCACCGGCGAAGTGCTCGTCTCCAGCGCCGTTCTCCACGCCATGATGGACCTCCGCGACCGCCTTTACGACCGCATCCTGCACCTGCCCATGACCTTTTTCTCCAGCATCGACACCGCCGATCTGGTCACCCGATTTGTCCAGGATATCCAGGAAGTGCAGCGCGGCCTGACCACCCTCTTTGGAAAGGCCATGCGCGAGCCCATTCGCGGCGTGTTCCTCATCGCCCTGGCCCTGGCCATCAACTGGCGGGTCACGCTCACGCTGATCTTCGTCGTCCCAATCGCCGCGGCCGTCTTCCTGGCCGTCGGTCGCAAGGCGAAAAAGGCCAATCACCGCCTCCTCCAGGCCTACGGCCACATGATCGGCGCCCTCACCGCCAGCCTCCAGAACCTCCGCGTGGTCAAGGCCTACAACGCCGAAGACCAGGAGCGAGCCCGCCTCGACACCGTGGACCGCCGAATGCTCAAGCAGCAGCTTCGCCTTGCCAAACTGGATGCCTTCCTGAGCCCGATGCTCGAAACCCTCGGCGTCTTCGCCGGAAGCCTGCTTACCGTCTGGCTGGCCAGCCTGGTGATCGGCGGCAAGCTTTCCACCTCCGAGTTCGCCACCCTGGGCGTGGTGCTCTCGATGATCTTCGATCCGCTCCGAAAGCTCTCGGACGTGTATGTGCGCATCCAGCGATCGACGGCCGGGTCGGAGCGCATCTTCAACGTGCTCGACCGTCCCATCGAAACCAGCCTCGCCCCGGCCGATTTCCGCGACGAGCGCGCGGCCGTCGAGTTCAACCCGCTCGAACGGGCCATCGAATTCTCCGGCGTCAGCTTTACCTATCCAGCCGGCGCGATTCACGCCCTGTCCGACGTGACCCTCACCATCCATCGCGGCGAGACCCTGGCCATCGTAGGACCCAACGGCTCGGGCAAGACACCCTGGCCTGCATGTTGCCGCGACTCTTCGACCCCGAGCAGGGACAGGTTCTTTACGACGACGTGGATATCCGCCGGGCGACGCTGGCCAGCCTGCGGCGGCAGTTCGGCTGGGTGAGCCAAGAGGCCATCGTCTTCGCGGCCACCCCCATCGAGAACATCGCCTACGGCGACGACGCCCCCGATCGCGACCGGGTCATCGACGCGGCCAGAAAGGCCTACGCCGACGAGTTCATCCGGGCCATCCCCGGCTCGTTACTCAATGCGAGTTTCGGAGGGGGCATACGCCACGGTCCCGAAAATATTCTTGGC
>JBGTDB010000072.1:0-2207 GCA_041748515.1 Phycisphaerae bacterium | reverse complement strand
CTCAAGAACGACCCGGTAGACCTTTTCGATTTTCGGCGGGATGCTATCGACGAACACCATTCGGGTCAAATCGCTACAGTATCCACCGACGCGCGCCCCCCAATCGAAAAGTATGGCACTGCCCTTTCTTACTTTGCGTTTTCCTGGGACGGCATGTGGGACGGCTGCGTTGGGGCCTTCGGCGCAAATCGTTGGGAAAGCCGGTCCGCTGGCCCCACGACATTTCATTTCGTATTCAAGTCGCGCGGCCATCTCCAACTCGGTCTGTCCGACTTTAATCGACTTTCGGGCGGCTTGGAAGGCGTCCTCCGCCACCGAGATCGCCCGCACCATGGCCGTCAGTTCGCCCGGATCCTTGCGTCGTCGCAGATCCTCAAAGATCGGCGGGGCGATGATAAATCGCGTCCCTTTCAGTTTCTTGCTCAGGTCCGCCTGGTCGCCGACGGAGAAATGTCTCGGCTGGACGGCAAGCCGCTTGATGCGCAGTTCCTTGCAGGCGTTGGCGATTTCATCGTTCAACATTCCGCGTCGCATCCAGGCCCGCGCCCAGGGTACTTCTTTCTTGATTTCATGCTCGAAGCGGGCGTCGCTGATGATGTGAACGTCCTTGTCAGTCACGATCACGGCGGATTCCGTACCCGTGTAGCCGGTCAGGTAAAAGTAATCGGTTTCGTTGGTAACCAGTAGGGCGGATGCCTTGGTCCGCTTGAGCTGCTTGCGAAACTGCACCAGCCGATTCGCGACGAGCCGTCCGGGCTCGGTTCTTTTCTTGGCCATTTCAGTCCTTTCGAATACGCCGCGGTGACCCGTTTACTACTCGGTTAGCCAGAGCCATCCCGAAGGCCTGGCCCTCAATGATGCCCGCGCTGCAAGACTGCGTAACTATGCCATAAGGATGTTCCCGCTCCCACCGTCAACTGTCAAAAGTCTCGAATCCGGAGTTTATTGAAGCATCCATGTTTGCCGTACCCGTCTTTGGATTGTAAACTCAAACCCTGATGCGGTGGCGATGAAATTCGACCGGAATAGCGTCGCCATGCCGAAAGCGGCCTGACATGTTGCGCTTGCGAAATTTTAAGGGAATTTAATGATCCAAATCCTGATTGCTGCCCTGATCCTCCCCATGGACCACAATGCCCCACGGCTTCCGTTCGTAGTCCAGCGAGCGGATCGGTTGCTGGGGCGCTGCCGCCTGACTCAGGCTTATTGGGCCGATTCGTGCGATCGCGGACGCCTCCGGCGGTTTAGTGATGGCTTCGAAGATTGCAATCGTAGAGACGAATACGCCGGCAGCATCGACTGCGATATTGGCGATCAGGAAGAGCAGTTCTGCCTAGAGAGGCTATTGGAATCCAAGATACTTGATACGAAGATTCGAGCACTCTTGTCCTTTAAGCAATTTGTGGCCGTCGAAGGCGGCCTTTGGGTTGAGACCGAAGTGGAAGTTCGCGTGTCCAGACGTATGAATCTCATGAATGAGGAAGAGGCGAGTCGAAATCGACTGCTCGAAAGGAGAATGCAGACGCACAAGCCAGGAGCGTCTAATTGGGAGAACGCGAATAACGATCGCAAGCAAATCATCCGCACTGTCGAACAGCGCGAGCTTCGGTATCGAACGATAAGAATCAACCTTTTTCTGAATTCTTCGATCGAAGGATCGGAGCAAGTCCATCGCGGCGATGTCGTAAAAGCCTGGACAACGTTCGAACTGGATGCAATCTGGATCGGGCAACCTTGTAATGATCCGGCTTTTCCGGTCGTGGTTCGATTTGGGACGGGGCACATCGCCTCGATCGAGATCCCTCGAAGCCAGGCCGATCGATCTAACGATCAGGGAACACCATGACCGAGCACATTTCAGAAATTTCCACGATCCGCATCGGCCGGGGCGCGCCGCTGGCCCTGATTGCCGGGCCGTGCGTCATCGAGTCGGCCGATCACACCCTCGAACTGGCCGACGCCATCCATTGCATTTGCAAGAATCTGAGCCTCCCGTTTGTCTTCAAGGCCAGCTTCGACAAGGCCAACCGATCAAGCATTCAGAGCTTTCGCGGACCGGGGATAGACGAGGGTCTGAAGATACTCGCCCGCGTTCGGAAGGAAGTCGGCGTGCCCGTGGTCTCAGATATTCACGAACCGGGTCAGGCCCGCGCGGCCGGTGAGGTGCTTGACTGCATTCAAATCCCCGCGTTTCTCTGCCGCCAGAC
>JBGTDB010000071.1:0-2161 GCA_041748515.1 Phycisphaerae bacterium | reverse complement strand
GCAGCGATGACCTTTGCCGTTGTCGGTTGCTCGAACGTGCAGCAGAGGTTGCGCCGATCGGAATCGACGGTTCAAAAGCAACCCGCCGACAAGCTGATTGATCGTCAGACGCTTTTCGGCAATCCCGACAAGGCCCAGCCGCGTTTGAGCCCGGACGGGACGAAGCTCGCCTTTCTCGCGCCGGTTAACAACGTGCTCAACGTTTGGGTGGGTCCGGTCAACGATCCCTCGGCCGCCCGCCCGGTGACCAATGACACGTCGCGCGGAATCCGCCGCTATTTCTGGGCCTACACGAACAATCACATTATTTACCTTCAGGACAAGGGCGGCGATGAAAACTGGCGGGCCTACAGCGTGGATCTGGCCACAAGGACCGAAAAGGATCTTACGCCGATTGACGGCGTGCGGGCCGAAATCGCCGCAGTGAGCCACAAGTTTCCCGAAGAGATTTTGATTTCGCTAAACGACCGTGTCCCGCAATACCATGACGTTCATCGGGTCAACATTCGCACCGGCCAGCGCAACCTCGTCGAACGCAACGACGAATTCGCCAGCTTCCTGATCGACGACAACTATAATGTGCGCTTTGCGATGAAGATGACGCCCGATGGCGGAAGCGAGTTCATGCAGCGCTCGAGCGATGCATGGGCGCCGTTCGCAAAAATCGCCATGGAAGACATGATGACCACCCAGCCGGTCCTGGTGGACGCCGACGATGATCGACTTTACATGATCGACAGCCGGGGTCGCGATACGGCCGCCCTCACCGAGATCGCCCTGGCCACGGGCAAGCAGCGCGTACTCGGGGCGGATTCCCGGGCCGATGTCAACAATCTTCTCGTTCATCCGAAAACCAACAACGTTCAGGCTTTCTCGGTCGCTCACAAACGGACGGACTGGAACATTCTGGACAGCGGGATTCGCGGCGATTTCCGGTACCTGCGGAATCTGGCCGACGGCGATTTTGAAGTCGTTAGCCGAACGCTGGAGGACAACCAGTGGATCGTGGCCTACATGCAGGACAGCGGCCCGGTTCGCTATTTCCACTATGACCGTCCGTCGCGGAAGGCCGAATTCCTGTTTACCAACAATGCCGCGCTCGAAGAACTGACCCTGGCGACAATGCACCCCGTCGTAATTCGCGCCCGCGACGGCATGGAGCTTGTGAGCTATCTCACGATTCCGGCAACCGAATCCAACGGGCGGCGCATGCGACCGTCTCAGCCACTGCCGATGGTTCTCCTGGTTCACGGCGGTCCCTGGGCCCGCGATTCATGGGGCTATAACTCCATGCATCAGTGGTTGGCCAACCGTGGTTACGCCGTGCTCAGTGTCAACTTCCGAGGCTCGACCGGCTTCGGTAAGAACTTCATCAACGCCTCCAACCTCGAGTGGGCGGGCGCCATGCACGACGACCTGATCGACGCAGTGAACTGGGCGGTCAAGGAGAGAATCGCCGATGCCGACCGCGTGGCCATCATGGGTGGCAGCTACGGCGGATATTCGACGCTGGTCGGTTTGACCTTTACGCCGGATGTGTTCGCCTGCGGCGTGGATATTGTCGGGCCGTCAAACCTCATCACGCTGCTCAACAGCATTCCGCCATATTGGGCGCCGATGATCGACATGTTCGCCAAGCGCGTCGGTGACCATCGCACCCCGGAAGGCCAGTCGCTCCTGCGCGAGCGCTCCCCGCTGACCTTCGTTCATCGGATCAAGAAGCCGCTTCTTATCGGCCAGGGGGCCAACGACCCGAGGGTCAAGCAGGCCGAGTCCGATCAGATTGTCTCCGCCATGAATGAGAAAAACATTCCGGTGACCTACGTGCTATATCCTGACGAGGGCCACGGCTTTGCCCGTCCCGAAAACCGACTCTCGTTCAACGCCATTGCCGAAGCGTTCCTGGCCCAACACCTCGGCGGCCGATATCAGCCGATCGGCGATGACTTAAGGGCTTCTAGCATTACGGTACCTGACGGCGCGGGCGCGATCCCCGGGCTTTCCGAAGCGCTGAACCGCCCTCGCGGCACCCATTAACCGGCGACCGAAAACAGGAATCCGAACCGTAATGACAGGAGTGGTTCGGAATCGCCAAAATCAACGTTCGGCGGGGGGCAGAGACTACTTTGCCCCTCGCCGAATTCCTTGTCCTTTGGAACTG
>JBGTDB010000070.1:0-23782 GCA_041748515.1 Phycisphaerae bacterium | reverse complement strand
GAGATCGACGCCGACCGGGAATTTCAAGAGCCCCAGTGCTTCCGTGAATTGCCGCTTTCGGCCCCCGGCCGGGCGATGGCCTAGGCGGGCGAGCGATCGCACTTTGAGCGAGTCATGCGCGGAGCGTTCACACCAATTCTGAGTTTAAAACGCCCGGGCAGTTGAGTTAGTAGAACATCTTCTCGAACGTGTCGGGGATGCGGTCGGTATTGCCCTCGGTGATCAGACGGGTGAAAGCTGACATGCGTTCGCGGCGGAGGCGGGCGCGCTCGGCGTGGCGCGTGCGGATCATCTGAAAAAGGCTCTGGCCTCGCTCGACGCGTTGCTCTTCGAGCTCCAAATGCAGGTCGCAAAGCCCCTGAATATTGTCGATACGGGTGGCCTCGTGTTGCCGAATCAAGTCCAGGTTTCGCTGGATGCTGTCGCGACGCCCCGCCCGGGCCTCCTGAAAACGGGGGCTAGTACAGCCACAGACCGTCAGGCAAGCCGCGATGGTCCAAAACGCAACCGCGACCCGATTCGCACCCACCGACGCCCACCGACTGCGGGTTGCATCGCCCCGGTCAGCATGAGACCGAGGTTCGCCGGGCTTCAGGGTTGCATTCGGCATTTTTGATGCAACATTCACCATTCTTAACTCACCGCGCTGCCCGGTTCGATGGGTGAATCGGGCGAAAGGACGATCACCCGACTCTTGTCGGCACTGGTGGCGGCCAGGAGCATACCCTGGCTTTCCAGCCCGCGCATCATTCTCGGAGCCAGGTTGGCGACGATAACCAAGTCCTTCCCGATTAGCTGCTCAGGGGTATAGTGCCCCTTGATTCCGGCGCAAATCTGCCGCTGTTCATTGCCGAGGTCCACCTTCAGCACTAATAGTTTATCGGCATTGGGGTGGTCACTCGCCTCCAGAACTCGCCCAGTACGCAACTGGACCTTGGCGAAATCGTCGAAGGCAATGACGATCTGATTCGCGCCTGCTTGGGCGGCGGCCGGTTGTTCGCTCATGGCTTTCATCCTCTTTGTAAACGGTTCGGCGTGCAGCGCCGCACTCTATCGGCGGAATCGGCGTCGGGCAAACGTGCAGGGTCAAGAAACCATGGCGGAAATCTTGGGTCGTGAGCGGCCATCGCTTCCTGATGGTCGCGGCTCGGAAAGTAACGGGCGCGGGTCGGAAGATGGGCCTCTCCGCACGCGCTCAGGCGCCGAACTCGTTTCTTGGCTCGGACTTGATATAGCTCTTGCGCTTGGCGGCGTATTCTTCGGCGGTCATATCATCGAGGGGAAACGCGTCCGGGTCCTGGGCGATTTTGATCAAGAAGGGGATGCACCATCCGCAGCCGGTTCCCGCCCCAAGGCAGTCGGTCATCTGGCTGGGATGCACGGGTTTGACGCGACGGCTGAAGTTCATCAACTTTCGCATGGAAACGCCGTAGCAATAACAGATTTTGTCGTCGAGCTGCACACCATGAATATAGCGCCTAGGCTGGAGATTGTCTCCCCTACGGAGAAATCGGCCGGAACGCATTCGCAACCAGGGCGCGGCCAACAACGCGGCGTTGTCGCCTTTTTCGGGATTAACCCCTTTCCTCCGGGTGCTGGACGCCGATCTTGCGAACGGGAACAAGTCGGCCACAATTGCGTACCAATGCTGCGAGACACTCAGCACGGGCCATTTTGCAGGCCGGATCGGGCATGGCCACGCAGTATGAAGTTTGTTTCGCGCCGGTAGCTCAGGTGGATAGAGCATCGGATTTCTAATCTGGATTTGCGGTCGCGAGCGGTGTCGCGTCAAGTCGAGCGAACGTGCGGAATACCCTGCAAAATAAGGCATTTGCGAGCGCACGGCGGCGAGCGGTCAAGAGCGGTCCAAGAGCCGTTTCGTGCGGTGCGCGCTACCTCCTGTGCGCCCCCATCCGTAGCAGAGGCTACATTCGTAGCACGGTATGGGACCCGTGGGGCAGGCGTCTTATTTTGCCCACGACCCCTGCCAAGTGCGACGGTACGGTGATTTAGCCTTGTCCGGTGACGCATCGGCTCTTGAGCGAGGAACCCTATGGCAGGAAGGCCACGAACCATGCTGAAACGAGTCGCCGACTGGTTTGAGCGGGCAGAACGGCTCTATGATGAGATTGATGCCGCCATGCCGGACCAGTACAAGAACCACGACGTAAACAAGTATCGCCCAGGCGTGAATCGGTTCGACCTGTTGTTCGATCTACGGAAGCGCGATCCCGTGGCCGCAAAGTGGATAGAGGCCCATGATGATGCAGTCGGCCTGACGGTTAACCTTGGTGAATTGGCCGAGGAAATCGAGAGGCGGGCAAGGCGGAAGGGTCTGCTACCCGAGCCGGGTAAGCAAGCCGACGCTGGAGCGGACTCTCCAATGCAATCCGTTGGGGCAACCGGTCCGCCGGCGGGGTAGCTTGTCTGCCCGGCGGCGACATCGGCCCTAAGAAAGCCTCGCGCGTGCGTGCGCGAAGCTTCAAACGGACCGTCGTCTTGTCGCTCGACCCCGCCAATCGACGACGAAGCAACGAATCGCTGCGGAAGTGCGCATCAGCGATAGACCGCACCGACCACCGCCGTCACGCATCTGTCGCAATTGTCGAAGCAGTCGTCGCCGGCATTGATCCGATGGCATTCGCCATTGCAGGCAGCCAAGGTCTCAGTGAACATCTCGGTCGCCGAATAGCCTTCCTCCCTCGCGAGCCGCATCAAGACCAGCGCCGTTTGAAGTTGCGAATCAGGAACGTCGCACGCATCGCGCACGCTGGATGCATAGCACACCCCATCCGAACCAGCGAAGAGTGCGTCCAGCGGACAGCACACATCAGGATCGTTGATGGTCACATCCCAGCCGGGATCACAGCCGGAGAATGGACCAGCACCACAACCGGAGCCGATTAGCAGTAATAAGGGGCAAAGATATTTCCCGACCACGAACCGCCGACCTTTCGTTCAAAGCAGAATCAAGGATTGCAGTGGCATTCTCACAAGCGCGCCGTTGCGTGTCAACTGCTCGGGACACTGTCAAATAGGCATCTAGGGTTAACAGGGCTGATCCGGGATGCCAAAAGCGGTAGAATGAGCTTTCTCGGGTAAGCGGCTGATCCCCGCCGAACGCACTCCCGGCGTCGTGATTGGCACCATCGGCACGGCGTCGGGGGCGCGACCCGCAAGGATGGTGCAACATGCCTAAGAATCGGCCGAAGTCCGCAAAATCCCTTCGCGACATTCTGCTAATTGTTCACCGACGCGCTTGTGTTATTCGAGAGTCTGTGAGACGGCGCGCGGCGGCTATGGCCGCCGACGCTGAAGACCGGGGGCTTTCGAGCGAAGAACGCGACAAACTGCTGGCTTGCGGCCGCGGCGACCTCGAAGTGGATGAAATTCGCAAGGTTGAGCGTTTGCGCAATCTAGCGGGCTGCTTCCTCGACAAAGCGGAGCGAGCGATTCTTCGGGAAGAAGCGAAGCGGCTTGGCAGCCCGATCCACCGCAAGACGCTTCTGCCGGTTGCGTGTGAAGCATTCATGCGGGCTGCGGAGCAGGTGGCTGGACACCGTATGCACGAGTCGTATTGGCACGATCTTTTCTGCAATTACCTTTGGTGGCTCGACGTTGCCAGCCACGATCCACGGAGTCCGGGGGAGTTTGGCGCCAGTGAGGACTTGGTTGTTGCTGGCCAAGAACTGGATACGCCCGAGTTCCTGGAGGAATTCCTTGAGACGCTCTGGCGCGAATGCCCGGAAGAGTGCAAAGACTTGAAGTTCCGAAAGCCCATGCGCTCCGCGAGGCCGGGGGCCACGGGGACATTCTCCCTAGATCGCTCGACACTCCGATCCCGCGTTATCGTCGAAAACTTCGCGCTTACCATCGACGGGCGGCGCGTTGCAATCGGGAAAAACTACGCCTGGGCGGCGTTTAACGCGCTTTGGAAAAATCAGTCCGGTTCAGTGGAAATCGACAAAGAACGCGTTCGGCGATTGAAAGAAAAACTGACCGGCGGCGGCGCGGACTGGCTGGCCGACGCTATCAAGTCGGACCGATCGGGAGGGTATTACCTGGACTTCCCCGATTGAAAATTGCCACTCTACTGCCACCCTGTTGCCACCTTAGCGTTATAGGATTCTCTCGCCCTTAAGGCGGAAAGAGAGAGTCCTAGAATGTTGCAAAACGAAACGCTTCTTACATTCTCGCAAGCGGCGAAACGCCTACCGCAATTCGACGGCGGCCGTCGGCCCTGTCCCGCGACTGTCTGGCGATGGGCACGGCACGGCGTACGCGGAATCATTCTCGAATCACGCCGATTTGGCGGACGTTACGTCACTTCAATCGAAGCCCTGGATCGTTTCTCCAAGGCCCTGGCGGAAACCGCCCCGGCCCCCCGCGTGCCAGTCCGCGACACTTCCGAGAGCAAGCCCCAAGGCCGAACGGCCGCACAACGGGAACGCGACATTCAACGTGCGGAACGTCGGCTGGACGTGGCGGGAATCTGCTAGAAAAAATTGCCCCGGCCGTCGGTGAAGCGAAGCGACCGGGGCGGAGAAAATCGTCACCATGATAGTACCACAAACCGACCCGCAAACAAAGATTGACCAAACCATAGAGGCCGAACAACGGTTTTTGTGCCTGTTCTGGCTGGACCCACTACACGGGCAGGAAATTGCCAACACGCTTGCGTTGAAGCCCCTGGATTTTTTGTATCCGCCGCACCGGCATATCTACACCTACTGCTTGCGCTGCGCCGTCGATGGTTGGGCACCGACGATTGCCGAGGCCCTGGAAAAACTGCCGATCACCATTGGCGACCTGGACGGCGTGATTCTTTGCGACGGCGTGAAGGATTCGGAATTCGCCGACTACGGCCGGGACGTGCAGCAAGCAGGCGATGAACGCCTAGGCGACGAATTGCGCCGACTCACTCGCGACACGTTGAAAGACTTTGGCGATTACCTTCGCGGCAAGCCGAGGCCGGAATCAGGTCAACCAAAGACCGAAGGATCGACAACCAAAAACAAACGGAGGCGATATGCAACGAAGCCAACCCAATGGCGACGAATTCGACGGGCCTCCTGAGTTTGCCCCGCGACGGGCAATCGTGACCACTTTGGGAACGCTTACGCCCAAGAAAATCACTTGGCTATGGCCTGACAGATTGGCAACCGGGAAGCTGAATCTACTTGTCGGACACCCCGGCGAGTCCAAGAGTTTGCTTAGCGTCGAAATTGCCGCCCGCGTAAGCCGTGGCGTCCCATTCATCGACACACGCGACGTTGCAAACCCGGCAGGCGATACGGTCATTCTCTCATGCGAAGACGATCCGGCCGATACGATCCTTCCCCGGCTGCTGGCGGCCGAGGGCGACCCCGATCGGGTACACGTTCTGGAAGGAATCGAAGCGAACGTCCCCACCGGAAACGGCACCGTCGAAACCTTTCGCCGTGGATTCAACCTTGCAGGCGACCTGAAACAACTCGAAGAGGTCGTCACGAATTCACGCAATCCGCGATTGATAATCGTCGATCCGCTGGGCGCTTACTTGGGCGGCCCCGATGTAGATTCGCACGCCAACGCCGACGTACGCGCCGTCCTGGCCCCCTTGAGCGACCTGGCCGCACGCCTTGGGGTTTGTGTCCTGGCCGTCCACCATCTGAACAAGTCGAGTGGGCAAACGGCAATCCACCGGATCACCGGAAGTCTGGCAATCGTGGCCGCTGCGCGAATGGCCCACTTGGTTTGTCGCGACCCGGCACCCACCCAGGACGCCGACCCCCGAGTCCGGTTTATGCTTCCGATGAAGTCCAACCTGACCGGACACGTTGACGGGCTGGGGTACACAATCGAAGCCGTTGACGGCGTACCCCGGCTGTTGTGGTCCCCCGATCCGATTCAAATGACGGCCGATGCCGCCCTGAATCCGTCAACCAACAACCGAGGCGAGAAAACCCAAGAGGCCGTGACGTGGCTTCAGGAACAACTCCGCGACGGCCCGGTTTACGCCAAGGAGCTGAACGTCCGACGCCAGAAAGCTAAGATTAGCTACTTCGCTTACAAGGAGGCCAAAAAGGCTATCGAAAAATCACTCGGACAGAGCATTTCACGCAAGGCCAACTTCGACGGCGAATGGGTTGTATTCATGCCGACCGACGAATCGGACGCCCAATCGGACGGTCACCCCCCCACTTCCAGAATACCGTCCAATTCGACTAACGACAGTCCAATTGGGGCTTTTAATAATCTCACCGTCCAATTCGATTTGGACTGTCAAAAACGCCAATCGGACGATCTGGACGGTCGGTTGGCAAGGGGGGGTATACCGTCCAATTCGGACGATCCGGAATACGACGCCGAGGCGGAGCAGCAAGCCCACCTGGCGGTACAGGCGGATAACGACGACGGGCCGGATTACTCCTCAATGGCGGACGCTGAGGCGGATCGGGAACGAACAGAAATCACAGCCTATGAAGCCGAGGCATGGGCGCGGGCTTGAGGATTGAGGTCAGACCGGCCGGGGATTCGGCTGGTGATTGGAGCAAAACGGAATGAGCATAAATGGTTTGAAACTCCCCCCCGCGCCGGACGGATCGGTATACGAACGGCTGTTGTCCGAGGCGCAGACGATTGAAGCCCTGGGGCTGGGCGATCGGCCGAACCCCAAGGGGGCGCTGCGGTGGCTGGTCCGTGGGAAGCGCCTTCCGGCCGTGCGGATCGGCAAGGGAATTCTGCGATTCAAGCCGTCAGACGTGGCGCGGTTCATCGAAGAATGCGCCGATTGAATCACTGTCATTTGACAACGTACATTCGGCGGGGTACACTTTGGCCGTGAATCGCGAGGATGGAACGATTACCGATGCGCTGCGAAAGGCGATTGGCGATTGCGATAAGAGTTTGGGACAGATTGCGGCCGACACGGGCATCGACTCCGGGCGGCTGTCGCGCTTCGCACGTGGCGAACGCACCTTGACGCTGCCGGCCGCGGACGCGCTGGCGCGATACTTCGGGTTGAAGCTTGTCAAAGCGAGGAAACGATGAATACCGAAACCAAGCCGACAATCGTGCGTCGTGGTCGGCGGAATCCGTCGAATGTCTGGATCGTGCGGCGGACCTGCAAACGGGGAACTTCCTACCGAATCCGCTGGACCGACCCGCGCTCCGGCCAGTCGCTAAGCCAAGCCTGCGGGCGGGACCTGGCCCTGGCCCGGACCATGCGGGACAAGAAAAAATCCGAGCTGCGCGATAACCTGTCGGGTAAGCTGCCGGGAAAGACGCTGACCGACCTGAAAGACACGCTGGACGTGTTCCTGGCGAGCAAGTCGGGCCGGACGGTGCAGGAAACGAAGGACAGCCTGCGGAAGCTGATTGAGCTTTGCGGCGAGCGGCTGCTGGAGCACGTTGACCGCGGCCTAATGATGGACTTCCGGGCCAAGCTGCTGGCAGGTGGGGCGGCCGTGGCCACGGTGAACAAACACGTGCGAAGCGTGCGTAGCGCCTTGTCCTATGCGGTCGAGGGCGACGGCTCCGGCCCGTGGCTGCGCTATAACCCGCTGTTACGCTGGAAGGGCGGCCGGTTGACCGAGCCGGAAAAACGTATCCGGGTAGTGGAGCCTGCGGAATTCGCCAAGCTGGTGGCCGAGGAAGCCTGTCCGAACCCGACGTTCCGGGTTCTGCTGGTCACGGCCTACTATCAGGGGCTGCGGCGGAATGAGGCGGCTCGCCTGCGATGGCCCGCAGTGGACTTGGACAAGGGCGTGCTGCACGTGCTGAACAACCCCGAGGCCGGCGAATTCACCAAGAGCCGGAAGAACCGGGCTATACCCATGCACCCGAACGTCCGGCGCGAGCTTGCGGCCCTGCGGACGGATGCGCCCGTGCTTGTGCAGGACGGCCGGGCGGAGCCAAAGCATCCGCACGTATTCTGCTGGCCGGATGGCTCGCCTTACCTGGGGGACTGGATTAGCCACGAATTCGCGAGAGTCGCCAAGCGGGCCAAGGTAGACTGCACGATTCACGACCTGCGGCGGTCGTTCTCGACCTTGGCGCAGCGGGCCGGGGTGGATAAGTACACGGTGAAGGACCTGGGCGGCTGGTCGGCGGTTTCCGTGGTCGAGCGGCACTACACGGGCGAGATTCCGACGGTCCTGGAAGAAGCCATGCAGAAGATCGTCCGGGCGCAGGGGGTGGCGTGATGGACAGTGCGGCGCTGGGCTTGGCTAGCTTGCGGTCGATTCGACGGTTTGGTCCGACCTGCGGCCCCCTTTCGCCCGCGTTTGGAATGCCGAAAATGGGGGCGCGCGCTACCTCCTGTGCGCCCGCGTCGGTCGGATACGCCGGCCGATGATGCGAAAATGCCTTAAAAACAAGGGTCGCGCCGGTAGCTCAGGTGGATAGAGCATCGGATTTCTAATCCGACGGTCGCAGGTTCGAGTCCTGCCCGGCGCAATCGCATCCCGTTCGCGCGGCCGAATTGTGCGGCGATGGGTGTATCGCACAACACATGGAAAACCGATTCCGCCCACCCGGGCACTTTGGGCAATGACCGCCATGATTCGATCGCCTTACTCCCGCTTTCGCGGACAGAACCTGACCCTGAATGATTACCTGGCCATTGACCGGACGGTGCTGGCCAATGAGCGGACCCTGCTGGCCTACGGACGAACGGCGCTGGCCCTGGCGGTGGTTGGGGGTTCGTGCCTGAAGTTCTTTGAGACGACGTGGATCCGGATTGTCGGGCTGATACTGATTCTGGGCGGCATGATCGTGGCCGCGCGCGGCTGGCGGCGGTATTTTCGCACCAAGCGGCTGCTGGCCACCGCGCTGACCCAGGAAACCGGCGCATCGGAGCACCCGCTGGCCGACGAGGTCAAGGCAAAGAAGGATGCAGAGGCCAGAACAGAAGAATCAGCGCAAGCCCCACGGCCCAGGTAATCAGCGTTACCGGTAACCCCATGCGAAAATAATCGCCGAACCGGTAGCCGCCCGGCCCCATGACCAGTGTGTTGGACTGGTGTCCGATGGGGGTCAAGAAGGCCGAGGAGGCGCCGAACGCCACGGCCATCAGAAATGGATCGGGCGACGCGGACAGCCCTTCTGCAAGCCTTAGACCAATGGGGGCCATCAGGACCGCGGCGGCCGCGTTGTTGACGATATCCGAGAGGAAGGCGGTAACAACAAGCAGCGCCCCGATTCCGATAGCGGGAGGGAGGTCGCCGGCGATTGATCGCAGACCGTCGGCGACCCAATCGGCGCCGCCAGAAGATTCCAGGGCCCCGCCCACGGGGATCATGGCCCCCAGGAGCACGACGATGGACCAATCCACTGAATTGTAGGCCTCTCGCAACGTCAGCAGTTTTAAGAGGATCATAACCGCGGCGCAGCAGGCGAGGGCAATCTGCACGGGCAGCCAGCTTGCCGTCGTTACGGCCAGGGCCACCGCGAATAGTCCGACAGCCAGCAGCACCCGCCGCGGGCGTCCGATCTTCAGCCCGCGCAGGGCCAGGGGCAGGAGACCCAGATCGGCGAAGGCCTGTTGAAGTTTCTGGCTGTCGCCCTGGAGCAGAAGGACGTCGCCGGCGCGGAAGCGAACGTCGCGCAGGCGCTGTTTGAGACGCAGCCCGCGTCGCGCGACGCCGAGCAGATTTATTCCAAATCGCCGCCGCAGATTAAGCTGCCCGGCACTGCGCTTCTCGGCATACGACTCGGGTTTGACAATGGCCTCCATGACTTCCACGGAGTCGGACTTGAGCAATTCGTCTCGCAGCTTCTTGTCGCCGACCAGTTCGAATCCCAGAGCATCGGAAAGGGCCTTGATCGATTCGGCATCGCCTTCGATGAGGATCACATCGCCGGCCGACAGCGTCTGATAGGCTGAGGGCATGGAAATGCGCCGCTCGCCGTGCGCCAGGCCGATAATCGCATAGTCGGCATCTACAGCCTCGCCGATCGCGCGGATGGTCATTTTGATTGCCTTGGACTTTTCACCGACGCGGAGTTCGGCGGTGTACTTGTCGATTTCGAACAGTTCCTCAAGCGAAGACTCGCCCTTTCGCTTTGGGATGAGTCTCCAGCCCACCAGCCCGATGAAAAGGACGCCGGCCAGTGCGGCCCCGACGCCCACCCATGCAAAGTCGAACATGGCGAACGGCCGGCCGATGGCGCCCTCACGAAACGTGGCGATGATGATGTTCGGCGGGGTACCGATGAGGGTGGTCAGTCCGCCGAGCAGCGAGCCGAAGGCCAACGGCATCAGGAGATACGAGGGGGAGCGCCCGGAGGAACGGGCCATGTGAATGGCCACGGGCATGAGGATCGCCAGCGCTCCGACGTTGTTCATAAACGCCGAGCAGACCGCCACCAGCGCGGTTAAAACAAACACTTGAACGCCGGGCCGATCGCCCACGCTCGACAACCCCTTGCCCAACAGGTCCACGACGCCCGCGTTTCGCAGGGCCGCGGAAATGACAAGCACGGCCGCGACCGTAATGACGGCCGGGTGGCCAAATCCCAGGAAGGCATCGGACGCGGGAACGATTCCTAAAACGCTCAGGACCAGGAGAGCCATTAGGGCGACAAGGTCATAGCGCCACGTCCCGCGGATGAAGAGGACGAGCGTGACGGCCAATGTCGCAAAAACGATCGTCTGCTGGGAAGTCATGAGACGTTTCCCCGGGTCCGCGCTGTCAATAGGCGGCCGAGGAGACGCCGCGATTGGCGTTTGCCTCTCGGCTCGATCAAGCCGATAATTCTAACGGAAAGCCGGTAATCGCGGGACCAACGCGGATTTCGTGCAATTTCGGCACTTCGAAGTACCGGGAGAGGGTTTGTGTGCGGAATCATCGGATACGTCGGCAGTCGTCCGGCTTTGCCCATCCTTTATGAGGGGCTTCGACGGCTGGAATATCGCGGCTACGATTCGGCGGGCATCGCGCTGGTGGAGCCCGGCCGCATTTCGATCAGCAAGTCGGCGGGGCGGCTTTCGGTCTTAGAGCAGAATCTGGATTTTTCAGCGATGCAGACGGCCGGGCTGGGGCACACCCGCTGGGCAACGCACGGCGCGCCGACCGATATCAACGCCCACCCTCACACCGACAGCACCGGTCGCATCGCGGTGATTCATAACGGAATGATCGAGAACGATCGCGCGCTGCGCACATTTCTCCAGCGGCAGGGTGTGACCTTCCGTAGCGAGACGGATACGGAGGTGCTCGCGGAGCTGATCGGCCGGTTCTACGACGGTGATCTGGAGAAGGCGGTGCGAACGGCCCTTTCCGAGGTTTCGGGCACTTTCGGCATCGGCGTGATGTGCGCCGATGAACCAAGCGTGATCGTTGCCGCCCGCAAAGGCGCTCCGCTGATTATCGGGATCGGGAAAGGCGAACACCTGTTGGCTTCGGACGTGGCCGCGATTCTGGCTCATACCACTCAGGTGGTCTATCTGGGCGACGGGGAAATGGCCCGGATCACGCCCGATCATGTGCGGATCACGACGCTCGACGCGATCCCGGTCGCTCGCGACGCGGAAGCCATCGAATGGACGCTCGAGCAGATTGAGCTTTCCGGGTTCGAGCACTTCATGCTCAAGGAAATCTGCGAGCAGCCGCAGGCACTGAAGAACTGCCTCCGGGGAAGAATCGACTTGAGGGAGGGAACGGTTCACCTGGGCGGGCTGCTGAACTGCACGCGCGAACTGACCCGGGCGAAGCGATTCATTCTAACCGGCTGTGGAACGGCCTGGCACGCGGCCCTGGTCGGCGAGTACCTGTTTGAAGAGTTGATCAGGACGCCAACCGAAACCGAGTATGCCAGCGAGTTTCGCTATCGAAACCCGGTGATTGACGACGGCACAGTGGTGATCGCCGTTTCGCAAAGCGGCGAGACGGCCGACACGCTCGCCGCCCTGATGGAGGCCAAGCAGCGCGGGGCGCTGGTCCTGGGTGTGGTGAACGCCGTTGGCTCGACGATCGCTCGGGAAACCGACGCGGGGGTTTATCTGCACGTCGGCCCGGAAATCGGCGTGGCCAGCACCAAGGCATTTACCGCCCAGGTGGCGGTGCTTGCCCTGATTGCCTGTTATCTCGGTCGGCGAAAACACCTCTCGCCCGCGGCCGCCGAGCAATTCCTTCGATCGCTTTCGCAGATTCCCGAGCAGGTCGGGCGAATTCTCAATGAACTGACCGATTCAACGAAGAGTGTGGCAGAGGAGTACTGTAACCGGGAGAACTGGCTTTACCTGGGGCGGGGCTACAACTATCCCGTGGCCCTCGAAGGGGCCCTGAAGCTCAAGGAAATCAGCTATATTCACGCCGAGGGGCTGCCCGCGGCGGAGATGAAACACGGTCCGATCGCACTGATTCACGAAGGCATGCCCGTGGTCGTCATTGCCACGGGCGGCAGCCAGTACGAGAAGATTCTGAGTAACATTTCGCAGGTCCGCAGTCGCGGCGGGCGGATCATAGCGATTGCAACGGAAGGCGATCGCGAGATTCGCAAACTCGCGGATCGTGTGCTTTATGTGCCGGATACGGCCGAGCCTTTGCAACCGTTGCTGACGGCCATCCCGCTTCAGCTCATTGCCTACCATGCGGCCGTGCTGCGGGAATGCAACGTGGACAAGCCGAGAAACCTCGCCAAGAGCGTGACCGTTGAATAGCGGCCCGTGGCAGTAGCCTCCGGATTTCGGGCGGCACCGGCGGAATGGCGTGGCACCGCCGTCTCGGCGGTGGCAGCAGGGGCGAATCTCCCGTGCCACACCTTTCGGGGTTGAACTGAGTGGTCAGGCGACTGGTTGATTCATTCTCTGCGGCGCGGGCAGGTTTTCAAGGACAAACGCCGACCCAACGAGAAATCCGCGGATACCGACGGTGCAATGAGTCACCCTGGTAGCCAGCCACGGGCCTGGGCCATCGTCGGTCAGCCAGCGGATGTAGACTGTGGAACGTTCGGAAATCCGATCCTTGCACCACCAGGCAATTCCGCTTTCTGAGATGTTGTGCAAATAGGCGTTCTTGCGAGCCGTCGGATTGCTTGGCGTGAGCGTGGTCTCAAGTGGCACGACGTCGGAGAATCGTTGATCGCGTCGCTTTCCGGAATAAAAATCGGCCCCGCCCTTCTTGCGGAGCGAGCGGATAAGTCGGGCGACTTCCTTTCTGACCTGGTTCTGTGATTCGGATCGCTGCATTGTTACCTTTCGATTCAGCCGGGAGATTCGCCGAAATCCATGCCGCCCTTCGACAATGTTTCGACGCTATCCGTCGGCAGTGCCCATTTCAAATCGGCTTCAAGGCAGGGCAAGGTTGTCCAAGCTCGGAGTCCTTATCAGTTGCGGCAAGTCCCAAGCCAACCGCCGCCTAGGAATCAAAACTCGCGCCGATCAGAAAGCCGCGTAAACCGTGCGTGCAATGCGTAACAGTCGCGGGCAGCCAGGGTCCGGGTCCATTCTCAAAGTCCGCGCGAATGAACACGGTGGCACGCGTCTCGAATTCCTGTCGCGACCAGCACGCGAATCCCCCTTCCGAGATGTTATGGAGGGATACGTGGCGAAAGCGGTCTCGCTGTTTCGGATCGCTGGCCAAGGTCATGTGCGTCGCCGCGGCGAACCGCGGCGCGCGCCGTTTGGCCGAATAGCGATCGACGGATCCATTCGCCTTAGCCCATTGGACGAGTTGCTTGATTTCGTCCTTGAGGCTGCCGGCATCCGCCACATCAAACCGGCTTTGTCGGCAGCTTTCCTGCGTCTGTTGCAGCATATTAACCCCGTTCGTGAATCGGCTTCGCCAGTCTTCTCAACGCGCCGCGTCCGGACCTCGACTTGTTCAGGCCGGGCCGATCATGTGAACTCTATCGGCCGCAAACGGTACACATCGCTTCTTAGTCGCCACCCCATTTTTCCCTGTGCGAAGCGGAATTTCTCGTCTTGCTCGATTTTCGGACTCGACAGGGACCAAACGGGCCTTGCGACACACCGCAAGCCACGCCCGGCCCCGCGGCCGCCAAATCCTCTCGGCCCGTTTCCAAAGGATTACGATTTTTGCCGCGGACCGCCAAACCGAGCTACGGGATCGATGCCTTAAACTTCTGTTTCGGGTTGAGTTACCGGTCGCCCACGGCAAAACACGCTGCCTTCGCCCGATAAGCAAAGGCGGTTGCGGATCAGCAAGTGGACCGGGGGCGGACGCATATCGTAACGTTCGATTGTGTGGCGAATTGACCGGTGCACAGACGAATACGGAGTCTGGGATCGGTCGCCTACCCGGCAAAAAGAGGATTATACATGATCACCAACAGCACTAATTCGGGCGTCGGTCTCGATTCTGAAAAGCAGCGCCGAAGGCGGACCTATCTCATAGACCCCACCTTCCAGTGGAAATATGCCATTTCGATCTCACTTACCGTGTTCGTAGTGTCGTCGATTCTGAGCTGCATGCTGTTTGCGTCACTCCACGATCAGGCGCGACAACGAATCATCCAGCCTACTGCCGTACAGGCCAGCGCGTCGTGGATGATGCTGGTTTACGCGGTGGGCTTCTCCCTGTTTACGGCCGGAACGGTCGGGTTCTGGGTCATTCTGTACACCCATCGCGTCTGCGGACCGCTTTTTGTGTTGAACCGACACTTCCGGCAGCTTGCGTCAGGCGTTATGCCGAAACTGCGCCCGCTTCGCCGCAAGGATGAGTTCAAGGATCTGTTCAAGAGCTTTACCCGCGCGGTGGACACCATCCGTGAGGACAGGGAAGCCGCGCTCAGCGCCGTCTGCACTATGCAGGCCACGGCCCGCGTTGATCGAGAGGCGGATGAGAAAGTGTTTCGCGAAGCGATTCAATCCGTCGCCCGGCAATTGGATTCGCTGCGCAAGACGCTCGAGGACGGCCTGGAAGCCCAACAGGCCGATGCGACTGCGCAATCGGCTCGCATGGGCACCGGCCGAAGCGCCTCGATAATGCCGCCCAAACCGGCGACGGTCGGCGCGGCATAGTGCCCCGTCCGGATCAGGCCGACTCGATCGGCGACTGGGTCACTGCGAAGATATGCTCGTTGCCGCGCTTGATCCGTTCCAGCACCGCGTCGTTCAGTAGAACATCCAGCTTGATCTGGGCGCAGGCGGACTCGGCACCCTCACAGATGACATTTTCCATTTCTTCGACGTTCACTCCAGCGTGACTGATTTCGTTGAGCGTGTGGGCCAGCACGCCCGGCCGGTTGCGATGCCGTACCAGAAGAACGACGCTCGCGGGAGACTTCGCGCAAAGATTGACGCAGTTCTGAACGCGCCCGGTTCGCTTGTATTCGGTCACAATCCGAACGGTTTCCATGGCGATGGCCTGCTGGGCCTGGTCGGTCGAGGCCCCGATATGGTGCGTGCCATAGACGACGGCGTTGGACTTGAACAGTTCGGGCAGAAAATCGGCCTCGCCGCCGGCCGGCTCGCCCGGGTATACGTCCAGGCCCATACGCAGATTTTTCTCGACCGCAACCGCGGCCAGCGCCTTGTAGTCCAGAACATCCGCTCGGGCGGTGTTGATGACGAAGCTGCCCGGTTTGAGGTGGCCCAGCACGTCCGCGTTAATCAGACCCTTGGTTTCGGGCGCGGCCGCAAGGTGGATGCTCAGGATATCGCAATTTGCGGCGACATCGGCCGGTGAATCGCCCAAGCGGACGTCTAGCGCTTCGGCCTTTTCGGCCGTGAGGGATCGGCTCCAGGCGACCACCGGCATCTCGAAACCGCGGGCCCGCTGAATGACGGCCTGGCCGATCTGGCCCACGCCGACGATGCCCAGCGTTCGGTCCTTGAGCCCGCGAGCCTTGCCGTATTCTTTTTTTCGCCACTTGCCGTTTCGCAGGTCAACGACATTATCAACGATTCGTCGATCCAGAGCGAGGATAAGTCCGAAGGTCAGCTCGGCGACGGCCACGGCGTTCTTGCCCGGGCAATTCGCCACCAGGATGCTGCGCCGGGAGGCCGCGGCCACGTCGATGGTGTTATACCCCGCCCCCGCCCTGACGATCAGGCCCAGAGATTCTCCGGCCTCGATCATGGCCTCGTTCACGACCGTGCTGCGGACGATCAGGACGTGAGGAGCCTGCGCCGCGATGGCGGCACGCAGGGCCTCGTCTTTTAGCTCGGGATCGAGAATCAGTTCGCAGCCGGCGGCGCGAAGCCGATCGATCCCATCCTTTTCAAACTTGTCGGCAATGAGCACTTTCATGATTTCGCCTTCCTGGATATCGCGCGACCGTCAGGCATTCTTCCGCCGAATCATCCGCATGGGCCTGGCATCCGCCGCCGACAGGTCGTGCAATTTCTGTACCAAGGTCAATAGTCCCCGGCCGTTGAAGTTAATCGGGTCTTCTAGTACTACTACGCTAACTTCTCTGAGCCCATTGCGGCCTTGGGCCTGTATTTCCTGCCGGAATCCCGGCCTGAACGGCAACGCCTTGGTGAGTTGTAGCGCCGCAATCACGAATCGCCGGAATGCCCTATTCTGAAGCTACAAACGCGATTATCAGAACTTACGTCTTCGCGTAGTAGTACTAGTGGCCGGATTGATCCGCGGAAATGGTGTCGCCGATGGCGGAAACCGTCAATCAGGCCAAGGCGCGTTTCGCACAAAAGAGCCCCGGAGGCGCGCGGGGATCCGGACGATCGCACAACTCCGGGGCTCCCTGAGTTCAATGAAACCGCACGCGGGCGACTAGGGGGCCATGCTTCCGTAAAGCAGATAGGCCTCGCCGCCGTTTTGAACGCCGACGCGGGTGGTCGGATCGCGACGGGGGTCCGCGAGAACTGATCCGATCAAAATGTCGGACCGGCCGTCACCATCCACGTCGCCCGCCTTCGCAAGGCCGCGCGAACGCCCGCGGCCGAACTTGTTGGGGTTGCCGCCCTCGGCAGTCTCCCCGGCATCACCCCCGCCAATTCGGTCGCCGGCCCAACGGCCGGCGATAATGAAGCCGCGAAGCTGGCCGGTGCCAAGCTGGTCAATGTTGATCGTATAGTCGTGACTGCCGCAGGTTTCCCCGAGCGGACAATCCTCGTTGTCGTTGCAGGCCTGGGCCGAGCCGGTGCAAGCAATGCTGGTATTTGCGGGACAAGTGCGACAGGTGCGGATCTGGTCGAGGCGATTGCTGCCATAAATGACATAAACCAATCCGGCCTGAGCCACCTGGATCACACAGTTGTCCGAAGGACTCGGCGTGCAATCCGAACGCAGGTCTGCGATTCCGTCCATGTTCAAGTCGATCCCCGGGGTATCGAGATCATCAATTTCGTCGTGAGGGGTTAAATCGAATCGCGGCGTGGCGTTCGGTGCGGAAATCAGCAAGTCGTTGAATCCGTCGCCGTTGACATCTCCGGCATTGGCGATGTTGAAACCAAAATTGCCACTAGGATCGCGGCGATTTCCCTGAATGCGAACAGCGACCGGCTTTGCGTTAGGGTCGGCCGGGTGCGGAGTTCGGATCTCGCGAAGCATTTGCTGGTACGTGTATCCGTTCAGCGGTGTGTTGATGCCGGTCTGGCTGAAGACGATGACCACTTCGCCGATGCCTCCGTCCGCCGTCGGCGCGCCAATGGCGAGGTCGGCGGCATTGCCACCGTTGAAGTTTGCGCCGCTGGCGAGGCTGAATCCAAACCCGGTAACCAATGAGGAAGTGATGAGCATCCCGGTCAGTCGTTCGGGGTCATTATCAGGGTCTCTTGCGAGCTTGCCCAAAACATAATCGCCTTCGATGGCCTCGGCGCGCCGATAGGCAACATAAACCCGGCCTCGGCCGGCATTCGCCGTGGGTGCGCCCATTGCGAAGTCGTTTCTTCCATCGGAATTGAAATCGGGAACGCCTTCCATGACTTCGATTCGATCGTTCGTCTGACCTGCGATTCGAATAGCCCCGATTAGTCCGCCCCTTCCGATATGGCTTGCCGTATCGACCATGTATTGATGAGGGCTTGGCAAGTTTGCCGGATTGGTCGAGCGGCCCCATCGATCACTGTTGTCAAACAGATAGGCCACACCGGATGAGGCCTGGTCAGTGCCAAGCAAGTGTACTTCACCCACAGTAGCGGTTCGCCGAGGCGCGCTGATGATCAAGTCTCCGCGACCAGGCAGACCAAGTGAATTACTGACCGCGATCGATGTGCCGAACCCATCCGCAACGTTCTTTCCGATGATCCGGGCACCGCGCGGCTCGAGGGGCGTCGCTGTGGGAGGATGAAACCCTGTACCTCGCAAACTACTGGAGAATGTCCTTGAATCGCACAATTCCAAAGCCTCAGGCTGCGGTGGCAAACATGAATTTGGATCGCAGACCGTCGGAAGACCCATGCATACAAAATTCTGTATGGCCTGAACGTCCGGATGTTCCCACCGCGGACAAGCGAAGTCGTAAATAAACCCGATTGGAGGGCCGATCACCGACTCCAAGATGCCATCGGTGCCTGTCTCACAACCCGGCAGAACGGGTGGCGCGGCGTTAGGATCTCCCTCCTGAAATGTCAGGAAGTCAGCGAGAATATCGGCAGGATTGGATGTGTTCGATGTATCGTCGAAACCCTGACCAACCGCATCCAGGTGAATAATCGGATCCACAAATCCAGGGTTTTCCAAGCGGCTGTTCGCACTGCTAAGGATTATCACCCCTCCGCGCAGGCACTGACCGGATCGTGACAATAAACCCCTTGCCCTTGAGTTTGTGCTTGGAAATCCAAAGGCGAGTTCAGATACTCCATCATTATCCGCGTCAGGAATTCGGGTGATATCAGAAAGCCCGTCGGTTTCCGGGGCGTCGCTCTCGGTTCTGATCCCGGTTAACGTCACGCCGCGTAGCAGCGGCGTGCCGACGGAGTTAAGGTTAAACTCGCCCCGCAGCTTGCCGGCACCGCCTTCGCCATAGATGGCATACGCTTCACCCGGCCCGATTCCCGTGGGATTGAGGAAAAACGGCTTTCCGTAGCGGGCGGCGATGATGAAATCGTCAAACCCGTCGCCGTCGAGATCGCCCGCGTCGGTGAAGGCCGAGCCGGCGTTGTCCTCGAAATTGACGCCGCCGAAGATCGCCCCTTCGACCGGGCCGTTCTCATCGGCCAGCGACCCCAGCCAGACGATGCCCGGCAGGGATGAAAACCGCACCAGCGCCGGAGCGTGGCTAACAACGGTCGAATTGTCGCGGACGTTGATTCGCACGGATACCCGGAACCGGCCGGACACGTTGCTTGTAAAAGACGCCGACGTGGTAAAGAGCGGGGCCTCGGTCAAAATCGGAATCTCCGGCCCAAATGGCTCGTCGTCCATGTCCACCGATCGTCGATACACGGACACGCTTCCCGCCTGGGGCGGAGCGTTGGTTTGCCATGAAACGGTCAGCATGGTTCCCGGCGTCACCGGCAGCGGGCTGCTCGGTTGAGTGACGCTGAGATTGATCGTGCGAATGACGACGATCTGTCCCGTCGCATAAACGGTGACCGGCGCGTTCACGAAGTCGCGAATGGTGGCGCCGATGTTATAGGTTCCCTCCGGAAGCGTCGTCGGAAGCGCGACGCTGGTTGTCGACTCCGGCAGGTTGTCAGCGATGGTGGTAAAGCCGTTGGTCGGATCGCGGTCGTTGTCGTAAAACACCTCGATCTCGCCCACAGCGCCTTCCTCAAGCACTTCAGCGTCGAATTGGATGTTGAAGGGATCATTGCGGAACAAAACGACAGTGGCTGCGCCGGGGGCGGAGATTTCGATTGTCGGCGGGACAAGCACGCCCGGTTCAACCACGCGAATGATCGGGGTCGGGGTCGTTTCGCTGGGGATGGTGGCCACGCGGGCCGCGTCGCCTCGAGCCACGGTCGCGGCCACGGAGAGCCCCGTATCAGTCGCCGAAAGCCCCAGCTGATAGTCGCCGGGAATTAGCCCGGCCGTGTTCATCGTAAACGAACCTTCATTCCCCGCGCCCACGGCCAGTGTCGTTCCAAGTTGATCCACCGGCCCGGTTCGAGACTGTCCGGGCGCCCACCGGAAGAGCCGCCACTGAACGTTGTTTTCCGGATCCCGAGCGTCGAAGGCGACATTGACCGAATCGCCCTGCTCCACGGAAGTAATCGCCTGGCTGGGCTGGGTGAAAACCGGATCGGGCGCGCCCTGCACTTGAATGACCGCTTGGCTCTCGACAGTTAATTGCTGGCCGTCAAGCGTGTACATTACGCCGACGCGGAAATAACCGACGCCCGCGGCGCTGGGTACAAAGTTAAAGGCGCGGCTCTGGCCGGTGGGTAGGCTAACGGCCACAATGACCGGGTCGCCGACGCGGGGGCTCGTTGACTCCGGGCCCTCTACTTCGACGTAATAGCCGGAAATGTCGGCGGCCTCGTCCGGAAGGTCGTACAGAACGGAAATTGAAGCGCTCAAGAACGAAACGCCGAAGCCCGTTGTGGGGCTGACAATCCGTGCCGTGGTCTGACCCGCGGGCGGCTCGCCGCCGTTTCCCGGGGGTGGTTCCACCGTTCCTGGACAGCCGCCGACCAAACTCAGAGTCAAGATGCAGGATGCGGCGCTCAAAACGAGAGTATTTCGGGTGGCCCGACCGTCTAAGAATTTGACATTCATTGCTGGAACGCTCCGACGTTGCGTGCTGGCGAGGGCTTGGGCCGACTTCGACCCGGAGGCGCGCAACGAATAAGGATTGCGAAGACCTCGAAGCCAATCATGAGAACCCCGCGCGCGGCCGAAATTTGCCGTACGCCCGCGGTAACATTATGGGCAGTTATACGGGAACGCCAAGCGACCTGTCAATAAAACCGGCCTCCATTGGCGTAGAATGCGTTCCGTGGTTTCATTTTCGGACCGTAGGACACTTGGGGGCTTTCGGAAGCCATTAATGAGGCCGATTGGCCTGCTCTTTTATTGCATTTCTGATGAGCGGACAGCGAACGTTGATGGGTCACCAAGAGTCAATGGAAGGGGCTCGCGCCCTGGTCGTCGGGCTGGGGCGCTTTGGTGGCGGCGTGGGAGTCACACGGTGGCTTCGCGCACAGGGGGCTCAGGTCACGGTGACCGACATGGCCCCGCCGGAAGCGCTGGCCGAGTCGCTGGCGCTGGTTGAGCCGCTTGGAATCGAAACACGCCTGGGTGGACACAAAGGAATTGACCCGCGGGCGTTTGATCTGGTAATCATCAACCCGGCCGTGCGCAAGCACGCGTCGGAAATCTTCAAGACGGTGGTGGACGCGGGCACTCCCTGGACCACCGAGATCAACCTCTTCTGTGAACGATGCCCGGCGGACGTCATCGGCGTCACCGGAAGTTTCGGCAAGAGCACAACATGCGCCATGCTGGCCCGCGCCATCGAATTCGCGATTGCCCATCAAGCGTGCGATTACTCCGCGGTTCATCTGGGGGGGAACATCGGCCATTCGCTGCTCATGGATCTGCCCGGAATCCGCAAGAGCGACCTCGTCGTGCTCGAGATATCGAACGCCCAGCTTGAGGATCTTCCGCGCATCGAATGGACGCCGAAGCTGGCGGTCATGACCAACCTTATGCCGCATCATCTGGATCGCTACGAATCGTTCGCGGATTACATCAACGCCAAGCTCAACATTGTTTCCACGACCAACCGGCGGCAGCCCGTCATCGTAGGCGACTTGCATCCCGAGGCCGAATTGTTGCTTGCCCGGCGACTTGGCAGCGATGGAGGTCGCCTGGTCCACGTGCCGACGACGACCGAAGTCGCGTGCGGAGCCCCGGGTATTCACAATCGGCGGAATGCGGCCATCGTGCTGACTGTATGCAACGAAATAGGCCTGAACGAGAACGTCGTGCGAACGGCGATCAGAGATTTCCGGGGCCTGCCGCACCGGCTGGAGTTGGTACGTGAAATTGCCGGCGTTGCGTACGTCAACGACTCAAAATCCACCGCGCCGGAAGCGACGGTGATGGCCTTGCGGACGGTCGGGGAGATTCACTGCTTCGAATCGAATGGCCAAGCTGTCGATGCGTCGGAGGCGCGCGATCGGCGCAACGTGATTCTCATCGTCGGGGGGCAATCAAGACCCGTAAGGCTGGAAGCCCTCGCCAACGAGATTCTTCACGTTTGCCGGGCGATGATCTGCACGGGTGAATCGGGAAGGGCATTTGCCGACGCGGCGAGAGTAACAGGCGTACCGAAAGGTAATCCCAGGACGGATGTCCAAGAGGCAGCCACGCTCGAAGACGCAGTTCGGATGGCGCGGTCCGCGGCCGTTTCCGGAGATGTTGTACTGTTCTCGCCGGGAGCGCCGAGCTTCGACCGCTACGCGAACTTTGCCGAACGGGGGCAATGCTTTGTTGAATTGGTGAGGAACCTCTGACCGACCGTGGAACGAGTGGATCGGCGCAGAAACGCAACTCTCAGCTACGTCAGGCCGACGACAGCCCGGATAACCGAGTTCGCCGCGATCGGCGCCGTGGCGCGCCAAGGGCTCAGCCGACGAATACCAACAGGAATGCAATGATCAGCGTGTTAATCAGCACTGCGAGGAAGGCATTCGAAAATTCCATCGGCGACCCTTTCTTATTTTGGAAACTATGCCCATGCCAATGGACCGACGGCCGTCCGCAGACTATGCAGATACCGATCAAGTCGGCCATGGCGCGACGGTCCTGATCCACTATCGACAGTATTTTCGGCCTCTGGGCAGCAGAACGTTAGGCGTATTTCCAGCATCGCCCGGCGAACCCTTTTCCAGAATCCGAATGCCTGCCAAGTCGGCGGTCTGGCCCAGTTTCCACCGGGCACCTGCTTCCCAACGAACCGCATTTTTCACGCAAGTTTCATCCCGCGCCATGCTTTGCCGGTCCGCATGAAAATGCAAACCTGATGCACACGTTCCATAAACTCCCGCTGGACTCCGTTGTTCGGACCGACTTTGCGGGTACCATTCGGGCCTATGGTGGCGTGCCCTTCCTGTAAGCGAGAGATTCCAGTTGACAGTCGGCTTTGCCCTTATTGCGGGGTCGTGGTGTCGGCGGATGCGGCCGGGCCGACGATTACGGCACCGGCGCCAACCGCGCGGCGCGCTGACACATCGGCATCGCATTGGTCGTCCTCCTCGGACTCCATTGACGATGCCCGGTTCACGCCGGGGACGGTCCTGGCCGAGCGATACCGCATTGTCGGTTTGCTGGGCAAAGGCGGGATGGGCGAAGTCTATCGGGCCGACGATCTTAAGCTCCGCCAGCCGGTGGCCCTGAAGTTTCTACCCGCTGCGCTTTCCAATGACGGGCGGAGACTCGAGCGGTTTCACCACGAGGTTCGCGTCGCCCGGCACGTTTCGCACCCGAACGTCTGCCGCGTCTACGACATCGCCGAGATTGACGGGCAAACGTTCTTGTCGATGGAATATGTTGACGGCGAGGATCTGGCCGCCGTGCTTCGGCGGATGGGCCGCCCGTCAAAGGAAAAAGCGATACAAATCGCGCGGCAGCTTTGCGCCGGGCTGGCCGCCGCCCACGATAAGGGCGTTCTGCACCGTGATCTCAAGCCGCACAACGTGATGATCGACGGGCAGGGGTGGGTGCGCATCACCGACTTCGGCTTGGCCGGCTTCGCCGATCATTTCACGGGTGGAGAGATTCGCGCCGGCACGCCGGCCTACATGTCGCCGGAGCAATTGGCTGGGCGCGAAGTCTCGGTCAAGAGCGACATCTATTCGCTTGGACTGGTCTTGTATGAACTGTTCACCGGCCGGCGCGCGTTCGAGGGAAGCAGCCGGGAGAATTTGACACATTCACGCAGCAGCGCGACTCTTTCGACTCCCTCGAGCCTCGTCGAA
>JBGTDB010000069.1:0-3487 GCA_041748515.1 Phycisphaerae bacterium | reverse complement strand
CAGGGAATCAGGATCCAGCGGTTCGCGGCGTTTGGCAGCCATGCACGGCAGTAGACCATACGCCGAGCGATGGCGCAAGTTAAGATTCTGTCAATTGTGTGTTCAGGGTTGATGATGAAGAATCCCGGACACTATTACCCTGATGGTCGCGGCTCCGTTCCAGTTCAGTTCCAGAATCTACTCGACTGCGCCCATCCCCGACCCGCCGCCCCACAACTGACCGGCAAGCGTCTTTTGCCCCAACGGGGCTACCTATTCCAGCCCAGGGTCGCCCGCGCCGTTTGCGGGCTACCCTGAGTACTCGGGACCCACCCCAACAACTTCACCCCTCTCCCTTCCAGTGAGAGGGGCCCGGTGTGAGGGTTCCTTTGATCAGTACCGCGCGTGGTAAAAAGCGGTCTCCTTTGATCTGAACCGCGAGTGGTAACGAGCGGTCTTGCGCAGCGCAGCCCCTCGTAGTTCCGGCGTCCCCAACGGCGCGCCCCTTCCCAGCATTCCCATGCCTATCCAATCCGCGCCAAAACTGACGGCAAGCGCCTTTTGCCCCAGCGGGGCAAAGGACTGTAGCCACGGGTGGAGCGAAGCGCAACCCGTGGATGCGCCGTTGTTTATTACATTCCCGCCCCGGATGGGGCGGCGGAGCGGAAGCACGGGACTCGATGTACGTCTTCGCTTCGTTGGCAACACCTTCCTCTGCCCTGTTAGGGTGAGATGATGAAAACGTACTCATTTCCACGGGTTCGCGATGCGGGCTTCGTCACTTCGTCGCTGTCTTAGCTGCCCTTCGTCGCTTCGTCACTCTGTAGCCTTGTTCTCCGTGCCCACTGTGTGCTCTGTGGCTAATGTTCTTTCTCTCGCAAGCCGATCGCCCAACGAATAGCCAAACACCGCGCGCCGCGCGCGTTATCAGAATGTCTGAATCGTCGGAGAAACGTCCCATGAGGCCGCGCGCATTGAAAATCGATGGATTGTCGATTACGCGTACCGCATCATTCCGCATTCCGAATTCGCCATTCCGCATTCCAAAAAAAGCGCCCGTACCAAACAGACCCAGTTACACGGGTTTGAAACCCAGTTACATAGGTTTTGACGGCGAAAACAGGCGGTCGAAAGCCAGTTGCGCGGCTGTCACACTTGGTTTCGGGCGCGATCTTGCAGTGGGTTGGAACGATGATTCCCGCCGTTGTTCAAAATGGCGGATGCGGGCCACCTGAACGATGGCGGGTCGATTTGCAATGGGGGCGACCGCGCGGACCAATCCGAGAGGCGTGCCTCCGGTCAGAAAGGCGCTTCTTCGCGAGGGGCGTAATGCGACTGCGGTTCGGTCGTGTAATTGGCAAAACGGGTGTACCGGTTGTTGAACTGGAGCGTGACGGTGCCGGTGGGGCCGTTTCGCTGCTTGGCGATGATGAGTTCGGCCTGACCCTTGGCTTCTTCGTTGTCGGGGTGATAGTACTCCTCGCGGTGGATGAGGAGCACAACGTCGGCATCCTGTTCGATGGCGCCCGACTCGCGAAGATCGCTCATCAGCGGGCGCTTGTCGCTACGGCCCTCGGGCATTCGGTTAAGCTGGGCCATGGCGATGACCGGCACGTTCAGTTCGCGGGCAAGGCTCTTGAGGCCGCGGCTGATGCCGGCGATTTCGACCTGGCGATTTTCGGCGTGGGGCGTGTGCATGAGCTGCAAGTAGTCCACGAATACGGCCTCGAGCTTGTGCCGTTGGGCGACGCGGCGGGCCTTCGAGCGCAGCTCCATGGCCGTCATGCCCGGCGTGTCGTCGATGAACAAGGGGGCGTTCTCGAAATCGCTGCACGCATCAAGTAAAGCCCGTTGTTCCTCGTGTGAGAGGGTGCGGCGGCGAAGTCGCTGGGCGTCGATGCCGTGGCCGTGCGAGCAGACCAGCCGTTGGGCGATCTGGGCGTTGCTCATCTCCATCGAGAAAAACAGCACCGGTCGCTGATAGTCCACGGCGGCGTTTTTGGCCATGCACAGACCGAGAGCGGTTTTGCCCATTGACGGGCGAGCGGCCACGACCACCAGGTCGCCGGGTTGAAACCCGCTGGTCAACTCGTCTAGCTGGATGAACCCTGTGGGAAGTCCGGTGCAGACGCCGTCGTCGCGAAACTCCAGTTGGGCCGAGAGCCGGCGCATGGCTTCCTTGATTTCGATGACCTGCCCGCTGACCCGGCGCTCGGTGACTTCGAAGATCTGCTGCTCGGCGCGGTCGAGAATGTTCTTGGCTTCGTCGACGCCGGAATAAGCCATGTCGGCGATTTCGCCGGCGCAGCGGATCAGGTCTCGCAACATGCCGTGATCGCGGACCATGCGGGCGTAGTGCTCTGCATTAGCCCACTCGGCGAAGCTCTCGGCGAGCTGGATCATGTAATCAGGACCACCGACGTAGTCGAGCAGGTCGCGGCGGCGAAGCTCGTCGGAGGCGACGATCAGATCGATGGGCTTCAGGGGGTCGTCGTAAAGGTCGAGCAGAACCTCGAAGAGTTTCTGGTGGGCGGGAAGATAAAACCAATGGCTGTCAGCCCGGCCGAGAATGGGGACCACCTCGGCGATGGCGTCGCGGCTCATCATCATCGAGCCGAGCAGGGCCATTTCGGCGTCAAGATCCTGCGGCGGAACCCGATCCGTGCCGATGGATCTTGGCTCGGGCTTACGGACAGAGCGAGTGTCAGCTTTCGTCTGCGTCATTGGTGCCGGCCTCCATGCCGGCGGGCATCGCCCGCTTTAGTCCGGCATCGCCGGCGGGCGTCGCTCGCTCTCTACCGGCTTCGCCGGCGGTCAGCGCTGTCGGCTCTTCGGTGGCTTCATCGTCGGCGGTCTTCTCCCGAACCACCCAGACCTTGATCGAACCCTTCATATCCGCTGCCAGGCGGACGTCCACTTCGACGGTGTCGATCTGGCGGATGGGGTCGTGAAGAGAAATCTGATCGGCGACGATGGGGAATCCCTCGGCCGCGAGGGCCTGGGCGATCTCGCGACGACCGACGGACCCGTACAGGTGGCCGTCCTGGTTGGCCCGGGCGGCAATGGTCACTTCGGCGCCGTTCAGCCGGGCGAGGAGTGATTCGAGCTGCTTTCGCTGAAGGCGGATTTCCTCCTCGGCCACCTTTCGCGCTTCGGCCAGGCGTCGCATGTTCGTTTGCGTCGGCTCGGTGGCCAGGCGGCGGGGGATCAGGTAGTTTCGCCCGTACCCCGACGAGACTTCAACCACGTCGCCGACGATACCCAGGTTTGAGATATTCTTGCAAAGTAAGAGCTTCATAAAATCCGTCAGTCTCCTCAATCGCCGGGTCACGCGAAAAACCGAATGACCGTGTCATGTTTTACAATCGCGGGCTCGTGCCCGGTCAGGTCTTAAAATGGCGGATCATCGTCGGGCGGCGGTCCGGGTTCATAATCGTCCACCGGAGCGGACCGGGCACCGGCCGTCGCGGGTTCGGCCATTTCACTTCGACGGGCGCCGCCACCGCCG
>JBGTDB010000068.1:0-7194 GCA_041748515.1 Phycisphaerae bacterium | reverse complement strand
GCGCGGCTCAACGCGGGAATGGGCAGATTCCGACCATTGCTCAAAGGTGGGGTGATGGGCCCCCGTGTGACACTGGCCGCAACCGGCCCCGGAAATGTCGATCGGCGGACGCAACGACCGATTGGCCGGATCGCGCGTGTGGGCCCCGGAGGGCCCGTGGCAGCTTTCGCACTGTACGCCGGCCAGATGGGGTGTCAGAATCTCGTTGACAAACCCGTCCGTCTCGCCAAATCCGACCGTATGACATCCGACACACGCGGCGTTTTGACCCTGGCCGATTGCCTTGAGCGTTTCGAGCGCACCGGAGTGCAGCGTCATAGTCCATTCGGCATGGACACCAGGGTGACACAACTGGCAGGTTGCGGCCCCAACGAAAGCCTTGGGCTCCGGAGGCGTCCCATTCCCATTGCCATTGGGCGGGGGGGTAATGCCGGGACATCCCGCAGTAAAGATAAGGGCGAATGCCGCGACGACCCCGACTGGAAAGACCGGTTTCAGTCGCATGATTCCCACTTCCGCCAAAGACCAATTCCGACTCTGTTGCTTCTTGCAATCCATGGGATCCAATCTCCCGGCCTGTGAGTGACCCTGCCCGGTGCTTCAATATCATCCGTCCGCGCCAACAGGCAGATCCGCGGACGACGGGGTCGCAAGTTCCTGCGACGAATTCTCATTATACATTCGAATCATTCTTCGCGCCTATACTGAAAAACATCTTCGAGAGCCGGCGCGAACCGACGAAAAGGCTGGCACGATGTGTGCCACGAAAAACCGACGGATGTTTCATCGTCCAATTCAGTCAATTTCACGAAAATGACGACAATTGTTAATACAGATAAAATGCGCTGCGACAGGCTGATTACCATATTGGAGCCGCTATAGACGGCCGTCGAACCATAAGCTCCGCATTGACCGATACTTATGGCGCAGTTTCCGGCGGCGCGTGCCAGCAGTCGGCGCATCGGGGTTCGTAACTCTCAGATCCTCCGACCATCGTCCGATCGACAATCGGGGTCAGCCGCTGGGTACGATCCGCAATCGCCCCGCATCGAGCGCAGAATGTCGTTTTTTCGCGCACCGACCGGGCCATGGCCCGCATTCGCTCGACCGCAGGAAACGGCCGGCCCCAGCTATCGCGGTCCAGGGCGGTGACAATCAAGTCCATGCCCTTGTCTCGGATGTTCCTGAAGGCCTCCACAATATCGGGGTTGAAGAAATGGGCTTCATCCACGGCAACCAATCGCGGGCATTGCCCGTTTGAGACCCCGGTTGCCAAACGCTCCCGGCAAAGGACGGCCAACAGTTCATCCGATTTCCCAATCGCTACGGCGGGAAACGAACCGCGGGCGTGTGAGCCGATGACCTCCCGGCCGAAGCGCGTGTCGAGCCGCGGTTTGAAGGCCAGGACTTCGTCGGCAGGGCGTTGCCCAAGAATGCGAAGCAGCTCGGTCGTCTTTCCGCTGAACATACAGCCCAGGATCAGGGTGAGGCTCCCGCGCGGAGAGGTTTGGTCAATCTTTGAAAAGGGCGGCTCAGGCCGGGTCGCGGACATTCGGCTCATTCTTGCTCAACGGGTTCGGGCTCGTGGGCCAATTCCAGCCCCTCAAAGAGGGCACTTCCGATTCGCAGATACGTCGCACCGAATTCGATGCCGCACTCAAAGTCGTTGCTCATGCCCATCGAAAGTTCGCTGAACTTCGCGCTGACGAGCCCCTCGCCGGTGATTTCGTCGAATAGTTCGCGCATCCGCCCGAAGGTGTGGCGGATGATTGTCTTGTCGTCTGTTAGGGGGGCGATGCACATAAGCCCGCGCAGCTCAATGTGCCGGAGCGTGCATATTTGCTCGGCCAGATGCGTGGCCGCGGCCACCGCAACCCCGTGCTTGGCGGCCTCGCCACCGGCGTTCACTTGAAGCAGACAGGGAATGATCCGGCCGAGTTGGGCGGCGGCCGCGTCGATATCCTCCGCCAGGCGGAGGCTGTCGATGGAATGAACCATGTCGATCCATGGGAGCACGGCCCGAACCTTGTTACGCTGCAAGTGCCCGATCATGTGCCAGGTTGGGTCGGGGAGTTGATCGGCCGCCGCGTCGAGCTGGCGCCGGTCCAACCACTCTCGCAACGTGGCCGCACGACGGCTCAACTCCTGCACCCGGCTTTCGCCGAGATCCTTCACGCCGATTTCCACCAGCGCGCGGATGATGTCCGGCGTTGCATATTTCGTGACGGCGACGAGCTTGATCCGCCTGGGATCGCGATTGGCTCGGGCACAGGCGTCCGCAATCCGTTGCTCGACCCGCTTAAGGTTTTCGACGAGCTTCCTTTTCATCGTCTTCCATGCTGAGGCGCCCAGGCCCCGAATTGCCTAGGCGAAAGTATACCCGCGATGCAAGGCCCGCGCCAATCGGCCCTCATCCACTGCGTCCGCGAATCCGTGTTTTGACTATTTCTCAATCGGCGTCAGTTTTTGAAAGAAAGCGAAGGGCAACGCCGGGCGGCATTGCCTCTCCGCCCTTGCAGTCGTTCGATCCTTCCCGGGCCGAGCCCATCTAGCAATCGCACCGCCTTCAATCGCCCGGCGACGCCCACCCTGAGCCGGCCCCGCGGGCCAGTCAGGCTCTTCCGGTCTGACTTGCTGAGCCGGCCCAGCATGCGAGGGCGTCCCGGAGCGACCGGTGAGACGGATTCTTCTGGAAGCGGCTGGGCGAATGGTTTATACTGCCCGACTGCCAAGACGGGACTTTGAGGCGAGAGTTTACGTCAATCCTCGATTGGCCGATATCAGATTGGAGCCGACGAACGCGAATTGGCGCGGCGTCGTAATCGGAAGGAGTTCCTTGTGGAAAAGCATGTCCAGTTTTCATTCTTCCTTGTCAATAAACCAGGGGTGTTGTCTCGCATCTTCAACGATATGGCCAAGGCGAAAGTCAACGTGAAAGCGCTCGCCATGATGGACTCGATGGAGCATGGCGTGCTTCGGATGATCGTGGACGATCCGACGGCGGCTCGCGGCGTGCTTCAGGGGCTGAGCCTTCCGGTCAATGAGACGGACGTGCTGGCCGTCACCCTGCCGAATCGTCCGGGCGCGGCGGCCGACCTCTGCGAGCGGCTTTCGGACGCTCACATCAACATCGGCTACATGTACTGCACGGGCGGGGCGTCGGGCGGAAAATCGGTCATTGTGCTCAAGGTTCCGGACATTCAAAAAGCCATCAAGGTGCTGGACACGAATCATCGCGCGCCCCGCCGTGACATGAAGGTCAAGCTGCGTCGCCCGGCCGGATCGAACCATCGGCGATAGCGCCCGCGGGACTTTTGAACCTGTGGCTGAGCAACTGGCACGGTCGCTGCCCGCCGATTTCGCGCGGATCGGCGATTGGGACGATGCATCATGCTGGAAGACATCGTCATAACCGGTTTGGGCGTGGTCTGTCCGATCGGCCATAACGAGTCGGAATTTTGGGACTCGCTGCGCACCGGTCGCAGTGGGGCCGCGCCGGTTGACTGCCTCGACACTTCGGAGCTATCCCGAAGTATTGGCTGTCAGGTCCGGGGGTTTCGCTTCGGTTCTCAATCCAACGAATCTGATTCCAAAATCAATACAGAGCATTCGGGAACAATGAGTGTGGGCCGAGCGGCGAATCTGGCCGTTGCGGCCGCGCGGCAGGCTCTTGAATCATCCGGTTTGAATCCTGCCGATTTCTTACAGCTTTCCACGACCGAAAAAACGCAGCGAGATCGACGCCTCTCTATCATCGTCGGGACGACCATGGGCGAGACGGAATTCATCGAGGATGAGCTGTCCGCCAAAGCCGAGGATTGGCTCTCTCCAAAGCACGCCAGACGAATCCTCTCCGGCCTACCGGGGTCGATCGCGGAGCACGTCGCCGAGAGCATCGCAGGACAGAACGATGTGTCGGCCGGGTCTGGACCTCGCGAAGCCAATACGGCGGGGTCGCAGTCGTGCATGGATATCTACGGAGCTTGTGCGGCCGGCAACATGGCCATCGAGGCCGCCCGTCGGCAATTGCTCGAGGGGCGATGCGACGTGGCGATCGCCGGAGGGGCCGACGGATTCAGCCGCCTGGCGTTCATTGGGTTCATGCGGCTGCGGGTCATGGCCGCGAAAGTTTGTCGCCCGTTCGACGTGGATCGAGACGGCCTGTTCGTCGGGGAAGGGGCGGCCATGTTCTTGCTGGAGCGGGAATCGACCGCACGAGCGCGCGGTGCCAGAATTCGGGCCAGAATCCTGGGAGCAGGGAACGCCTGTGAAAACTATCACCCAACCCGGCCGCACCCCGATGGCGACGGATTGTCTCGGGCCATCGCGGCATCATTGGACGACGCCGGGCTGGCCTCTCCGGACGTTGATTACATTTGCGCCCACGGCACGGGCACGCCGCAAAACGACGCCATCGAGGTTTCGGTAATGAACCGGCTGTTTCCCGCGGGGGTTCCGTTCAGCTCAGTCAAGGCCCTGACCGGGCATACCATGGGGGCGGCCGCGGCGGTCGAGGCGGCGGCTTGCGTACTGATACTCGAGCACCAGACATTGATACCCACCTGGCATCTCGCTAACGTGCTCCAACCCTGCTCGCTGGAGGCCTTGTCGAATGGCCCACGGGCGGCGCGGCTACGCTGTGTGCTGAACAACTCCGCGGGCTTTGGTGGCTATAACAGCAGCGTGGTCATCGCGGCGGCGTAACGCGTCGGAGCCGCAGCAGGATCGTACGGTCACCCAATGCTTCGATCCGAGGACTATACGAGACGCCGCGCGGGCTTGAAGCTCGCGGCTCACTTTGAGGGAAAGGCGGCGATTTGGCGGAACGAGTAGTCATTACGGGACTGGGACCGGTCACGAGCATCGGCGCGGGGTGCGACGCATTGTGGGCGTCGATCGGCAAGCACCACTGCTCCGCGGCCAATCGGACGCTCTTGGTTGACTTGGGCACAACGGCGGACGTACTTGTTGCGTCGATGCCTTCGAATGACCAGGTGCCCGGTTTGTCCAGGCACCAGTCATTTCTTGCGGAGCAGGATGCGCCGGGCTATCGCGACCTGGCCTACGCACTTCTGGCAATCGAACTGGCGCTCGGAGATGCTGGCCTAGGCGACGATCGCGATGAAGCGCGCATCGGACTGGTGCAGGCGTTCGAGGCCCCGGGCGTTGAGCGGACGGTGCAGTCCCTTTTCCAGATGATGACTATGCCATTGCCGCCCAACGGCCCGCCGCCGGTCTACGATTTTCTGGCTCCGAGCTTCTACAACATGCAGCCGTTTCTGTTCGTTCACCTCGCGGGAAAGGCGTTCGGGCTGCGCGGTTTTTCGACCAGCGTTCACAACGCATGCTCGTCGGGGGCTTTTGCAATTGATATCGCGGCGCAGCGCATTCGACAGGGCGATGCGGATGTCATGCTGGTCGCCGGTGGAGAGGCCTTTGACACCGGCGTTCGCCTGGAGTGGTTTCGCCGGCTGGACCTTTATGCCAGGTCGGTCGAGGATTTTCGGCCGTTTGATTCAGAGTCGGGCGGGTTCTACGTCGGCGAAGGGGCGGCCGCGATTGTGCTTGAGTCGGAGTCGCACGCCCGCAGACGACATGCCCGGGTTTATGCCGAATATTTCGGCGGGGCTTTCTCGCACCAGGCATGGAAGCAGACTGTGCCCGACATTCGAGCAGCCCGGTTGCGCGGAGTCATCGAAAACGCAATAGCCGGCGCGGAGGTATCGCCCGAAATGATTGATTTTGTCGTGCCGCATGGAGCGGGGACGCCGATGTCGGACGGATACGAGGCCGAATGCTTGTCTCAGGCATTGGGCAAAGACGCAGCCGGATCGAATGGCGAGATGCTCGCGGCGGCGTTTAAGCCCTATATCGGCCACATGCTGGCGGCCAGCGCCATCGTCGATACGCTTTGCGGATTGCTGGCCCTGCACCATGACGTCGTGCCGACGACGCTGAACTCAGACCTCACGCGCGTCCGCCTTCCCATTCCCCTTGCAACCGGACCCGTGGAACGGCCGCTCAAGACCATGCTCAAGCTCTCGACCGGCTTTACCGGACACGACGCGGCGCTGGTCTTCGGCAAGCGTTGACGACGACTTATCGATACTACAGTTGTCAAAACCGATTGACATCCGGACAACGCACCGCGGCCCGATGTTTTTCGCCCTCCATGCCTCGTTCGGTTTGAAGTAAATGGACTTCGCAACTTCTTAAGCAAAACGCCCCGCGCGATCCTGTGATCGCACGGGGCGTGGTTTTTTCGTTAAATCGAGGACCCTTTACTTCACCATTTCAGACAGTTCGCCGCGGAGGGTCGTCTCCAAATCCGCCTTGGCACCGATGGTTACGTGAGCGATTTTCCCGGTCTTATCAACGACAAACAGCGTCGGGAAGCTCTGAGCCTTGAAACTCTGACCGACCTGGTTATTCGGATCCTTGGCGATCTCAATGTTTGAACCGGCATCCTTGAAGATCTTGTGAATCTCATCATCGGGGAATTCCTTGGATCCCATCTTCATGGCTACGTTGACGAAACGAACACCCTTTGACTCGAATTCACTTCGAACTTTCTCCACGTTGGGCATCTGCCGCTTGCAGAAGCCGCAGTTGGGGGCGACGAAGTTGAGGACAGTTGCGGAATGCTTTCCGAAATCCTTGCTGGTGACGGACTTCCCGTCCATTGTGGTCAGGGTGAACTCCGGAGCAGATTGTCCGACCATGTCCTCAGCTGGACGGCGGCGCGGCTCGGCCGGCGCGGCTGGAGGAGCACCCGGAGGGGCGGCCTGGGCGATGTTCTTGCCAGCAACCAGCGAATCGAGTTGTGACTTCAGGGCCGTCTCAAGATTGCCAACGTTTCCGATATGGACGGCTTGCACCGTTCCGTCCTTTCCAATCACAACCATCGTAGGGAACCCGGTTACGCCGAACTTGGGGCCGACCTGGTTACTCGGATCCTGAGCCACCTCGTCAGCCCATCCGAGCCCCTTGAGAATCGACATGGTCTCTTCTTCGGAGAACGCCTTTCCCATGGTCATGGTGACGTTCACAAAACGAACATTCTTGTCGGCGTATTCCTTGCGAACCGTCTCCAATCGAGGAATTTGAGTCTTACAGTACCCGCAGTTAGGGGCATAGAAATTCAGAACCGTTGCAGCGTTCTGCTTACAAGTGGCATTCGAAATATCCTTGCCG
>JBGTDB010000067.1:0-4337 GCA_041748515.1 Phycisphaerae bacterium | reverse complement strand
GCTCGAACTGCTCGGCAATCCGACCGCGGGACGGCTGGCGCAGTGCAATGTTTAACGTGGACACCCACGTCAAAATGACCAAGGCCGCAAGGCCGATCCAGATGGCTATATAATCCACGATATCACTTAAGTTTTTTTTCGTTCAGCCGCCCCGGCAAAACCGGTCGGCAATCGGCCGTCGAAACCTCGGCGTCAACGTCAAAGATCGGACCCAGGCCGATACTCGAAAGAATCCTGTCCTCGGTGTCGTGCATTCGGGCGGCCTCGTCCGGATTCCCATCCTCATAGCCGAGAAGATGAAGCACGCCGTGGATCGCGTAGAGCGCCGCCTCGGCATCCACCGAATGACCACGGACGGCCGCCTGTCGGATGGCGGTTTCCACGGAAATGACAATCTCGCCTTCGACGTGCCCATCGCCGGCCCGGTCGTCGCGCAGATCGAAGCTCAGAACGTCGGTCGGCCCTTCATGGGACAGGTAATCAGAATTCAACCTGGCGATTTCGTCGTCGTCGGTCAGCACGAAGCTCAATTCAGCCGTGGCCGCGCCGTGCAGGCGCAGTGCAGCGATGACCGCCGCTCGCAGAAGATCGTTCGAAGGAAGACCTGCTTCGACGCGACTGGCAGCGAAGTTGATTTGGTACGGGGGCTCGTCGTCCATCGTATTGGCCTGCTGGCAGGCCCCGCCCACACGACATCGGCGGCGGCCGGCGACAGGCGTTAAACGCTTACCCGCTGTGGCACGGACTTCAGCCCGGTGCCGTCTCTGGTGGCCTCGGGCGGCTTCGCGGCTTTCGGATACGCTACGCGGCCATGATAGATGCTGCAAAGTGATTTTACCAGAGATTCCTGAACCATCCGAATCTCCCGCAGTGTAATGTCACACTCGTCAAACTGCCCATCATTCAGGCGATCGGACACGATCTGTTCAACCGTGCTTTCGATGCGTCCGACCGTCGGCTCGGACAACGAGCGAACGGCTCCCTCCACGCCATCGCAAAGCATAAGGATCGCAGATTCGCGAATGCGCGGCCGCGGGCCGGGGTATCGAAAATCGGCTTCGGAAACTTCCCGGTCGTGTCGCCCACCGGCGGCATGGGCCTGCTTTTCACTCGCCATTCTGTGAAAATAGCGGACCACAGTCGTTCCGTGATGTTCAGCGATAAACTGGTGAAGGATTCTGGGCAGCTTGTATTGTCGCGCGAGTTCCAGCCCGTCCTTAACATGCCCCAGAATAATCAGGAGGCTCATCGACGGGGCGAGGTTGTCGTGCCGGTTGATCCGACCTTCCTGATTCTCCGCGAAATAGGACGGCCGGTGGATCTTTCCGATGTCGTGATAGAGGGCCCCGACCTGCGTCAGGAGCGCATTGGCCCCGATACGATCGCACGCGGACTCGGCCATGGTGCCCAGCACCAGGCTATGGCTGTAGGTTCCAGGCGCTTCGCGGGCCAGCAATTGCAGTAGCGGGCGGGTCGGATCGCGCCATTCGAGCAAGGTTAACGACGTGGCCGTCTGGAAGAAACGCTCGATAAACGGCAATAACAACGAAATCATGCCCGCGGCACCAAACGCCACCACCGCCGCCAGTAAGGCCTGCTGAACCACAAGATCCACCACATGCCCCTCGGCCAGACCTCCGGCGCCCGAGGCGATCATCACCGCCAGCGCCGTCACCGCCCCGATGCGAGGGAGTTTGGTGCGCGTTCGAATTTCATCCAGTTGCACGACCGCCACCACCACGCCTGTCAGCAGTGTAAGCAGAAATGGCAGATGGGCTTGGGTGACCAGCGTCACGAGCACTGCGAGGATGCAACTTGCGACAACGGCAAAGCGAATGCCGAAGACGATGGCCAGTATGCTCGCGGCCATCAGCGTCGGTGCGAACAACAGCTCGGGGTATTGCGGCCAGCGAATATCGATCAGCCGAGCCGCGAACAGCGTGGCCAAAGCGAGTACCACTGCCGGAACCGCCCGCCCCGCGTCGCGGAAATGCTGTCGTTCGGACACGCCCGCCAGTGCAACCAACCCGAGTGCGACCAGCAATACCAGCGTGATCGTCCCGGCGCGCTGTCGAAACCGCTCGCTGCGCAACTCGGCGGCGACCTCTCCGCCCTCAGCCAGAAAAGCAAGGTATGCCGCTTGATGAGCCTTGAGCAGGTCATACTCTTCGGCGGTCAGAATGCCCGGGCTGATGAACGGCTTGTTGGCCTCATAGGTCGTCAGGGCCACCGGCGTGGCCTGTTCGGCCGCCTGCATGGCCGTAAGCGTCGCGGCCTGGTCGAAGACCAGCGTCGGCTGCTCGCGAAATGTGCGCACCACAATGGCTTCGACATTTGGACGAAGCTCAAACGACGGAAACCGGCGCGAGATGCGCGACGCGATTCCCTGAATGGCGTTTTCGCTTTCGCGCGAGTCGAGTTCACTGTGAAGAATTTTGGTGGCGACGACCTCGCCCTTGTCATCGCGCGTTTCCAGAAGAAGAATGTAATCCGCAAGACTCGGCGGATCGCGTCGCTCATCGGACAGCTTCTGCACCACGAACTGCTTCTCAAGCGGCAGGGCGTCCACCCATTCCTGGAACTGTTTTCGACCGGCCTCGTCGGGCAGGTCCACCAGCGCCCGAAGCCGCGTGTAGGCATTGCGATCGACGGGCCAGCCGTGTTCCTTCATCGAGGCTTCGAACGCCTCGAAACTGTCGGCGTCGACCGCGATGCGATATAGCCGCATCAGGTCGGAACGAATCCGCTCGAACGTAAGCGCCGGAGAATTCGAACCATACCGGCTGGGCGTCTTGGCCCGGGCCGCGCGACGGTCGGACTCGGTGCGAGCATTGTCCTGAAGCTGAAAGCCGACTTTGGCGTAAATGGGCTGCTCGATGCGCTGATTGACGACATAATCAATCTTTTCGTCGCCAAGGAACGTCACTCCGACGGCCCCGGCGACAAAGGCAAAACCCAGCAGGCTCGCCCACGAAAAAAGCCGCGGGCGCAGCCATGACCCGACCGCCAAACCGTTCTTCGACAACGGTTCTTTGACTTTCCGACGAACACCCTTGGTTGAAAGCCAACCGAACATCAATTCGTCATGCGACGCGGCAGTCTACGATCCGCGCCCGTAAGCCTCCACAATGTGCTGCACCAGCGGATGCCGAACGATGTCATCTTTGGACAACCGCACCGTTGACACCCCCGGCGTTCCCTCGAGCCGATGAATGGCTTCCACCAGCCCGCTGGGCTTGCCGTGCTCCAGGTCGCTTTGACTCGCATCACCGGTCACCACCATCCGGCTGTTATGTCCCAGCCGGGTCAGAAACATCAGCATCTGCGAGGACGTCGCGTTCTGGGCTTCGTCCATGATGATCGCCGCGTTGTTCAGCGTACGACCGCGCATAAACGCCAACGGCACCACCTCGATCACATCGTTCTGCATGAAGCGACGAATCTGATCGAACGGAATCATGTCGTGCATCGCGTCAAACAGCGGCCGAAGGTATGGATTGACCTTGGCCTGCAAATCGCCGGGCAGAAATCCCAGTTTCTCTCCCGCTTCCACGGCGGGCCGCGCCAGCACGATTCGCTTGATTCGACCCTTCTTCAGCAGCGAGATTGAAACGGCCACCGCAAGGTAAGTCTTTCCCGTGCCGGCCGGGCCGATGCAGATCGTCAGGTCGCTCTCCTGGATCGCCCGAATGTACTCCTTCTGCCCCTCGGTTCGAGGCGCAACGGGCGTTGACGGAAGAAACACCTCAACCGCGCCGCCTTGCGGTGGACCCTGGCCGTCGTGCGATGCATGATCGATGGCTTCCTGCACCATCGCATCCGTGACCATCGGACGCTGTCGGAGGCCGGCCTGAAGCCCCTCGATCACGCGGGCGGCACGCTGCACGCCTTCCTGTGGGCCGCTGATACGGATAAGGTTGTCCCGGGCGGTAATTCGGACCTCAAAAGCCGTTCGTATGCGCCGGAGGTTGCGATCGGCCGCACCGTACAACGCGCTACGGCGCGAGGGATCCTCAATCGGTATGGTGATTTCCAAATCGGGTAACCCGAATTCTCTCCCAATGGGGTCTGGAATGTCCGATGCGCTTGCCCGCCTCAATACTACCGAACAGCGCTTACCACCCTAAATCAAACTCCAAACCCTGGTGAGCAGGAACCATGCGACAGGCACCGAGAAAATCGGGCTGTCGATCAAATCAAGTATACCCCCGAATTGCGGAAGAATACTACCGGAGTCTTTAGCACCGACATCGCGCTTAAAGCAAGACTCTACAAGATCGCCCAGTTGAGCGGCAATCGCTACCGCAATTCCGAAAATAACGGCCCTGACGACCGGT
>JBGTDB010000066.1:0-4910 GCA_041748515.1 Phycisphaerae bacterium | reverse complement strand
CAGCGATGCCATGCAGTCGCTCGGAGCCCAGTTTATGACCAGCTCCGATCACGAAACGATAGGGACGTTTCTACTCGTGCTGAAACGAAACTTCGACCGAGCGGCCTCACTGGCCGCCGACGCCGTGCGCCGCCCGCGTTTTACAGAAGAGGATTGGGAACGGGTCAAGCGGCTCCACCTGGAGGATCTCAAACAGCAGGATGACCAACCGGCCGCGGTGGCTTCTCGCGTCGCCGTCCGTTCGCTTTTCGGCGACGACCATCCCTACGGCTGGCCGACGGCCGGCACGGCGGGGGCCGTTCAGTCATTCAAGCTTTCCGATATTCGCGGGAAATACGAAGCCATCGTCCGACCGGAGCACGCGACGATTCTGCTGGCCGGGGACCTCTCGCCGGGCGAGGCGAAGGCAGCCCTCGAGCCGCTCCTGGGCGATTGGACTCCCGGGCCGCGCGGGCCCGGCACTGTTACGGCTGAAGCGCCATCATTGTCGCCATCTGAAAAACTGCGAGTTTTCGTCGTCCATCGCCCGGATGCCGTCCAGACGGTGATTCGCTTCCTAACCCCGGGGCCGACCTACCATGTCGAAAACCGCGTCGCCTACCAGCTTCTCAACACTCTCTTGGGAGGGAGCTTTACCAGCCGCCTGAACATGAACCTCCGTGAAGAGCACGGCTACACCTACGGCGCTCGTTCGATGTTCGCCATGCAACCACAGGTTGGGTTTTTTGTGGCGTCGTCAAGTGTCCGCGCCGACGTGACCGGCGAATCCGTGAAGGAGTTCCTTTACGAGTTTGATCGGCTTCGTCGCGGCGACGTCACCGCTGAAGAAGCCGTCAAGGCCCGCGAGACGCTACGCGCCGACACCATTCAGTCCTTCGCGGGATTAAACGGCGTGCTGGCCGAGGCTCAGGAGCGGCTGGTGGCCGGAATGCCATTTGCATCGCTGGTTAATGACATGACGGCCATCCAATCCGTCGATACAAGCGAATTGAACGCGCTTGCCGCCCAGGCCGTTGAATTGAGTCGCGGCGTTCTAATACTCGTAGGAGACGCGAAGATCATTCTCGATCAGATCAAAGGACAGGTGCCCGAACCGGTTGAGCTGGACATTCACGGAAACCGTGTGGGATCGTAGTTGAGCCGGACCGAACCGAGCCGCAATCGAACCGAGCCGCGACCGTTAGGGAGCGGTTGAATCAGATGATGCTCCCCTGCGACAACCGCTTCCTAACTGGCGCGGCTCGGAAAAGGGAGCGATTGCCTCCACGGGCCGCGGGGAAGTCGAGTGCGAAACTACCGGGGCAATTCGCGCTCACCAGGCGCTTTGCCAGTTACTTCGTGGCGGAAGTGGCTTGAGGGAAGTCCGCCACGATCGGGCAGTTTGGCCGCAGGCGTTGCCACTGCCCGATCAATGCCTCGATCTTGGGATCGTCCGCTTTTTCGTTGCCTTGCAGCCAGGCGCCAAAGCGGTTTAGCACATGGTCAACGAGTGTCGCAAGGGCGTCGCGGTCCGCCTCGGAGGGCACGTCTTTCATCAGGTGCGTGGCCATTTCCGCCGCGGTCTCCGGCTGTGTGCCGACGGTCGTACGAAGAACGCGATCAATCAGCGGTGCCGCGAAGCGCGTTCCCGCAGCCGTTCGACGCCACACGGCCAGCAAGGGCCGCCAGAACGTCGCCAGCTCAGCAGCCTTCATGGCCCCGACCCGCTGCCCCAGAAGGGCACCGGCGTGCTCCACAATCTCGCCGGAGAACCGGGCTTCGATTCCCTGCGGGCAGGCGTCCAGCGCATCACCGGCAACGGACAGCAATTCGGAGGGCGGTTTCTGCGGCAGATCGTCGATTGTGCAAAAAAGAACGCCCAGCCGCTCGCGCGTTTCCATTGAAAGCTCAATCGTCAGGCACGAAGTTCGGTCCGCCAGTCCGCGGAAGTCCTTTCGGCTCCATTTCCGTTCGACAAAACGCACCCACGCGGACTCCGACGGCGGAGGCGGCGGATCTTTCTCCGGATCAACGAACAATCGCGGCTCGCCGGAGAGCCGGCCGCGAAGCTGTTTCTTTTCGTCGCTTAGCACCTGTAACTGGTAGGGGCGGGCGGACGAGTACTTCAACCCGGCCGAAAACGCAATCCGCGTACGCAGTTCGGCGGGAAGGCCCAACCACAATGTTTCGACACATTCACTCCAGTTCACCGGAAGGTCCACGATCACCTTTGAATCGGCAAGCAACGCCTCAAGGACGGCGCAACGATACGACGTCGCAAGCACATGCGCTAGCTTTGATCCGATCCGGGCCACGGCGTCCGCGCAGACCGAAAGCTCCACTTGCGGAATGACCTGCGCGGGCTTCAGTTGCGGAACGGTCAGGCCCGCGTGCTTCATCGCCCGAATCACGTTAAAGGGGTTGTATCCCGTTCGCCCGAAGTCTTCAGGGGTCAGCACGACGCAACACGTATAAACGCGATCGCCGCCGCGGCCGGTGTGCTCTGCGCCGGCCGTGTTCGAGTGAGCCACGCATAACCTTCCGGTGGGCAGCGCATAAAAAGACACGGCGCTGGTTTCGTCCGAGGCCTCGCATTCCGCAGTGCAAAGTGATTCGTGCGACGGCGAATGACGCGTGATGGCCTGCTTTTCCGCGAGGATCAGGCCGCGGCTGGCGGACACGATGCGATAGCCCTCGCCCATCGGCGTGCGAATCGACGTGAAGACAGCCTGATCGAAAGTGATGATTTCAAAACTCATGGCGGCAAGCACTCTCCGAGAGGCGCTACAACCGCGACAGCACCCACTCGAACGGCTCAAGAATGCCGCGAGGGGCGATGTGCAGCGGATAGGGAATCACGTTCTCGTAGCCGTCGGTGCCGTAGCCGAGCGCCCCGACGACGCTGGCCGCGAAAATCTCGAAATTGGCAAACCGGGATTCGCAGATGTTCCACAGACGGTTCAGATTGGTCTTGGCAAAAGCCACCGGGTCGTCAAAGCATTCCGGGCAATGGTCCCCTTTGGACAACACGATGGCCACCGGGGTCTTGATGCGATCGGCCCGCTTGGTCGCAACCACGCCGTCGAGATAGCTCATGAGCTTGAGCGCGAAAAAGTCGGGTTGCGGCGAGCCCGCGGCCGCAAGCGCTCCGTCGACCAGCAGAATGGCGCCGGCGCTTTTTTCGAGCAGCGATCGAATCACCCGGTACGTCTTGGGATTGGCCACTTCCGCGGCGATCGCCTCGCCGGCCATGTCGGGCATGACCAGGTCATAGATCTGCGCATTGCGCTTACGTTGGGTGACCTGGTAATAAGCCCAGTGCCAGTCATCCACTTCGACCGCGGTCTTGGGCGGAAACTGCCGGCCACCCAGATAGGTTATGACGTTGTGCTGGAGGTTGACGGAGTAGGCTCCCTTGGGAATGGCTTCGAAGTCGGCCGCCCGCTTGGTCAGCATGTCCAGAAGCACGCCGAGAAACACCGTCTTGCCGACGTTGCTGTCGCCGAGCACCGTAACGATGCACGGATCGCGTTCCTGGATAACGGCCTCCTGAATCAACGCCATCGGCGCGCCGCATTCGGCACAGATAATGCCGTCAAGCGGATTGCTCTTTTCGCAGATCAGGCAGGGGACGGTCCCTTTACGGGTTTGCGTGGTCGTGGTCGTGGTCACGGCTGACTCCTTCTCCGGCCCCGCGGGTTCGTGTCCGGGCGGGGACGTGGTCTCGTGTCTTGCGGCCGGCGCGGTCCGCTCGGGCCCGCCGTCGGCGGAGGGTTATTATCCGCTGATCCAGGTCGCGTTTTTGAGGTTCATCGCACAGCGAAATCCAGTGTTGTGGGCTCGGGCCAGGGCGATCTGCCCGGTGCGAAAATCGGATGTCGCCTGCATCTCAAAATAGGTATCGAAGGCTCCGCCGCGGATGACATGCATCGGCATTTCACCCACGATCGGATTGCCCCCTTCGTCGAAAAGCTCATACTCCGAATCCGTCCATTCCCAGACGTTTCCGACGAGCTGGAGCACGTGATTCGGAGCCGACCCGTTTGGATATCGGTTTATCGGAACGGTCGCGCCGATTCGCGATGCCCAGATGTTGCACTTTTCCTTGTCCATCGCGTCGCCCCAGGGAAAGCGTCGCATGATGTCAGTCGAACTGTTCAGGTGCCACGAGGCCGCCATCTGCCATTCCGCCTCCGTCGGCAGTCGCTGGCCCACCCATAGGGCGTAGGCCTGGGCCTCGTACCAACTGATGCCGACTACCGGATGCTCGACCAGCCGCTCATCACAACGGCCCTGTCGCCAGAATCGCGGGCCAGGCTGTCCGGTCAGATCCTTCAGCTCGATCAGGTGCGGCCAGATCTCCTCCGGCCAGAATTCCAGGGCGTCGTAGCCCCCGGCGTCCACGAACTTCTGAAACCGCGCGTTCGAGACGCAATGCACGTCCAGCAGGAAAGGCTCCACCTCCGAGTCTTCCGCGGACGCCCCGCCATCGGCGGCGATACTCTTTGAAATTGTTGCCAGGCCCGAAGGCACCAGGGCCATGCGCGGTTCGAGTTCGCTCTTGGCCTGCTCGATCAGGGTCATGGCCTCTTCCTGCCCGCCGAACTTCGTCTCTTCCGCGAGCATGGCCGCGTAGCGTCCCTGCTGGAGCATGCGCTTCAACGGATCGCTGTCGAGCGTCTCGTAAGGGCACGGCTGGTAGGTGGTCACCTTGTGCTCAAGCGGCGACATCGTGCCGGACGACTTGCCCCGTTGCGCCTGGCCGGACTTGGTGAATCGTGAAAGCAGTGCGATCATGCGTTTCGCTCCGTGTAGTCAATACGCGTGGTCCGAATCAAACTCCGATGGTTCGCCGTTTGGCGTCGCGGCGGAGCTTGCGGAACTGGTCCGCGGCCGCGGCCGGCTTTGGCGTCCGATCCCATCCGTCGCCC
>JBGTDB010000065.1:0-3069 GCA_041748515.1 Phycisphaerae bacterium | reverse complement strand
CTAGAAAAGCGGCCGTCGGATCGGCCGGGGGGAGGGGTTTGGATGGAATGATATGGGGCGAGGCCACACGGACGCGGGCCCGTGCCGGATAGAATTCGCACTACGAACCGAGCGACTTGGGTTGATTAGCTGCCCCAGTTCGAAGGATTTCGAGCGGCCGACCAGAATCCAACAACTGACCTTGCCTTTTAGATTGAATGAACGATCGCGGCAGAGGCCGTGAAGTTGAATTCCGGTCCGCGCTCGAAAGTCGCTTGGGATAAGTTGAACACGCCCTTACAATCGCACGGGATTCGCCTGGCTACTTACAGAGATCGCGAGCGGAAAAATGCGAAACGACATCCGGCCGATCACCTCAGGCCGCGCTCTTCGATACTGGAATGCCGATTGGTTCGCCATTACGGAATCACTCCATCGGCCCGGCCAGCGTATCCCTCTGCACGCCCACACAAACGCCGACTTCACCATCGTCTCGTCCGGCGGATTTGACACCGGACGATGCGACAGGCGACACGCTTGCGGCCCCATGCAGGTCCTATTTCTGCCGGGCGGCTACGAACACAGCGACCGCTTCGCCGACCATCCGACACGATCACTCATCATCGAGTTGCGCGAACCGCGCTGGGAATCGCTCGGCCGTCGGTGCCGGCCGCCGGATACAAGCTGTCTTCTCAATTCGCCCCTGCTTTGCCGGACCGCGTCAACACTCGTTCATGCGCTGGGCCCATTGGAACCTGGCGCCGCCCAACCGGGATTATGTGTCGCGCAGACTGTCGAGGAGCTAATCCTCGACCTGCTCGCGGCGCTGATCCGCCATGACGAAACGCCTAGCCGGTTCGGCCGACCACGATGGCTGACCGAAGCCATCGAGCTGATACGACAATCTTTCCTTTCCCATGTAGGCCTGGCGCTGCTGGCAGATCGGGCGGGCGTCCACCCCATCCATTTCGCGAGGGTTTTTCGATCACACGTCGGCTGTTCGGTCGGACAATACGTTCAGTGCCTGAGAGTCGATCATGCGGCCTATGTCCTGTCAGCCTCGAACCGGGCGATTGGGCGGATCGCGGCCGAGAGCGGCTTCTACGACCAGGCTCAATTCTCGCGTCTCTTCAAACGACGGATGGGCGTTTCGCCTGCCCGCTACCGGCGAGAGTTCCACGGCACCCGGGCGGATTGAGTCGCGCTCCAAAAATACAAGAACGAACGGGGACGAATGCTACCATGCGTGTTTCGTCGCCTGGGCAAATGTGGGCCAGGCGGTTGGTTCCATGGAGGTTTCGTATGAAGTCCGTGAGCTTAGTTCTTATCGCGATAACTAACTTGCTTCTCATGCCCACTGCGGCATTCGCCGAGCCACCCGCCTGGACCGTCATGATTTACGGTTGCGGCGACAGCTCGGCCGAGGACCACCTGATGCCGCATCTTCGTTCACTGGCGTATGCATCGAAGAAGGGTCAGAATGGAAACGTCGTTTTGCTGTTCGATCGTGCCCCCGGATTCTCCAATGATTCGGAGTTGCTCGGGGAAGACTTCGAAGACACCCGACTCTTCGAGCTCAAGGAGGGGGCATGGAAGCGGGTTGCCGGCGGCTCGGCTTTTCCCGAAATCACGCTCGACTCGAAGTACGAGGCCAACACCGGCGACGCGAACACTCTCAAGAAGTTCATCCGATTCGGCAAGTCATCTTATCCGGCCAGGCATCACGCCCTGATCGTTTTCGGCCACGGCCATAGCCGGAGCTTCTGCCCCGATCAAACCAGTAGCGACGACGAAATTTACACGGCAGAAATAACCGACGTGCTTGGACCGAAAGAATCGGTCGAGTTCGGCTGGTTTGATGTATGCACCTATGGGGGCATTGAAAACGCCTACCAGTTTCGCCCCGCGCCCGACCGCTTCGGCTTTCAGGCCATGATCGCCACGCCGCCGTCGAGCTCCCCAGCGCCGATGCGCACCATCCTCAAGCACGCCGGAATTATCGGCGAGCCGTCCGCGGACGCGTCACCGCCGAAAAACGGCCTGGAATTCGGCACGTTGGCCGTGCGGCTCACCGAGAAACACTGGCGCGGCCGGGCGGACCTTTCCTCGGAAGGCGAGCACGAATCGTGGGGATGCTACGACCTCACAGGCATTGAAACGGTCAAGCGGGCCGTTGATCGGCTTGCCATCCTGTTGGCTAAACACGATGCCAAAGCAAGGGTCGAAGCCATCCGGGGCTTCGGCGATTCGCCACCGACGATGCACTACTTCCCTCCGGACGCCGAAACAGAGTGGGTCGCCTCGCCGCACTTCGATCTTTACGACCTCGCCCGCCGCCTGGCCGCATCGGACACGCTTCCGGACGACGTTCGTTCGGCCGCGCAAAGCGCCGCGGAGGCGGTGGACGCCATGATCGTGGCGTCGTTCGGCATGGACTATTTTCCCGGATTCCAAGACGGCAAGAACGGCATTTTCATCACCTTCCCAAATGGCAGGGCCACGTTCCGCGGCAAGTCGCACTGGTCGTGGTTCGGCTGGTACCATCCGGACGACCGACGCTCGCATCGCAACGCTTACGGCAAGCTTGACTGGTGCAAAAACGGCGCCACGCCCGGCAATGGCAAGGTCGAAAACTGGTTCGAATTGCTCGACGCATGGTACGACGACGCCAACGAAACCGGCGGCGTGAACGATTATTTGCCATAATCACCCGCCGAGCCGCGCATTGCGTTTCGACGCCTCCGGTTTACACTGCTTTGACTCGCGACGGCGAGCGGCCGAAACGAGATTATCAGGGCATTTTCGGAGGCAGTGGCAATGGCGAGTGGCAACGAGAATCAATGGCGATTCAGCACGCGGGCGATACACGTCGGGCAGGAACCCGACCCTCTGACCGGGGCGACGGTCCCGCCGATTCATCCTACCAGCACCTATACCCAAGCCTCGCCCGGTAAGCACAAGGGCTATGAGTACTCGCGCAGCTCGAACCCCACGCGGGTGAACCTTGAAAAAGCCCTCGCCTCGTTGGAAGGAGGGGCGAGCGGCGCGTGTTTCGCCTCGGGCTCGGCGGCGACGGCCGCAGTGTTCGCC
>JBGTDB010000064.1:0-6387 GCA_041748515.1 Phycisphaerae bacterium | reverse complement strand
GTCCGTCTCCCAAATAACCCAAGGTGGCACTGGTGCCGATGGAACGGCCTCGTCGGCTTTGCCTGGCGTGGTGCTAATCGATGACCATGGCGTTCGCTGGCAAATTGAGGATGGATGGCAAGACCGCTTGTTGGGTTCCGGGGCTCCCGACTGGTTTGCATTGCAGAAGGGCGATCGGGCCCACCCCAGGAAGTTCGGCCATCGGCGAAGCGTCTGGGAAGTCCGGCAAGACGACAAATTTTTTTTTGCAAAACTGCGGCGGAATCCGCGCAGATCGTTGCCAGAATGGTTTCGCGGCATTCTGGGCCTCACCTCGACCGAGCGGGAATGGAAGATCAGCCGCGCGGCCAAGGCACGGGGAGTTCCAACGGTCCACTTCGTAGGTATGGCGCGGCGAAATGATGGGGGGCACAGCCCCCTTAAGCCCGGCTTCGCCGGGCGCCGACCCGGGGCGATCCTTATATCCGAGGGGCTGGCCGATACAGTAACCCTCTCGGCCGCATGGACCCGCCTTAAGAGAAATGAAGAGCCACAGACTCGGCGATCCCGGGCCGCCCTGATCGACGCCGTTGCCCGCCTATACGCCATCGCGCATCGTGCGGGACTGTTCCATCAGGACAATCATCCGCAGAACATTCTAGTCGAGTTCGGGGCCCTGGGACAGGGACCAGACAATCAGGCTTTCGGGGCAACGCCGCGAGCTTATCTCGTGGATTTACTTTCGGCACGGCTGTCACCCGGTCCGATCGGCTACCGGAAACTCGTGTTCACCATGGCCCAACTCGAGCACCATTTTCGGCGGATCGCATCGCGATCTCAACGATTGCGATTTCTTTATCGCTATTTCGATTTTTCGGCGATTCCCATCAGCCGCGATCCGACGGCAAAGCGATCGCTGCTCCGCGCAATCCTGGACCAAAGGAACATTCATGCTTCCGATCTCGCCCGACGGAGAGATCGCAGAATAGGTAGGTCTGGGCGATATTTCACGGTCCTGCGGCCAGCGTTTGGAATGGAGGCCACCGTCGTCCTGGACGTAGAGCGACGACATGTGTTTCCCGAATCCGACGTGGATGATTTTGATATTGATGATTGGGCGGAGTTGCTCGAGATGTTACCGGATGAAGGCGAGGCTCCTGCCAATCTAGAGTCCAGTTTCCCCGAACTGACGATCCATGTTGGGTATACTGGCGGGGTTTGGCGGCGAATCGGCTGGAGCCTGTTTGGAACGCCGTTCAGCCGATTTTTCAAGCACTGCCACAGGCTTCGGCATCGGGATATTGGCGCGCCGTTGCCTCTGGCCTATATCACACGGCGATCTCCGCTCGGCCTGCTCCAGGGCGTTTGGCTGGTCCTGCCCGCCCGGATTCAATCCGCCCGTCTCGATCGGGAATGAAGGTAGTAGTACCATTCGCGACGGAAAGGAATCGAGCCATGCCCAGCATCGAGATCATCCAGGGCGACATCACCGATCAGGCCGTCGATGCGATCGTCAATGCCGCGAACAGTTCGCTACTGGGCGGCGGGGGTGTGGATGGGGCCATACACCGAGCGGCCGGTCCGGAATTGCTCGCGGAATGCCGATCCCTTGGCGGCTGCCCGACGGGTCAGTCGCGGCTAACCGGCGGGTATCGGCTTCCCGCCAAGCATGTGATTCATACTGTCGGTCCGGTTTGGCAAGGGGGCCAATGCGGAGAATCCGACCTCCTCGCTTCGTGCTATGCAACCGCGATTGAACTGGCATCGCGGCACGACTGCCGCCGGATCGCGTTTCCAGCGATAAGCTGCGGCGTTTACGGCTACCCCCACGCAGCGGCGGCGGCCGTGTCCATTCAGGCCGTACGGCAAGCCCTTGCAACGATCCCAGGAATCGAACTGGTACGCTGGGTCTTGTTCGACGACAAGCTACTGGGAGTCTGGAAATCGGCTTACGCCGCCCATTTGAAAGATTAATCAGCACTCCCCGCGGTCCGGAATGCGGGGGCAACGGCGCCAGACAGGAAGACCTCCATCCCATTTCTGCGTGACGCGAATCTTGACAGTCTACTTGCGGAACAGAACAATTGGCTGTCGCGGACAGGCCACATCACGACAACGGCCGGGTTCGCGTGGTTGGGATAAGTTGCCCGCTTTGCGATCGCGGACCATTGAGACAAAGTGCTCATTCATCGTCCACGCCGTGAAGCCTACAGTCCGGAATCAGTCCAGGCGGCAAACGCCTTTGGGTTCGGCCGAGTCCAGAGGTTGCGTCGAGGTGCGTAAGAGAAAGGCGAATTACGAATGATTTTGACGCGCGTATTGGCCCACCGCGGAATGTGGCGGCGAATCGCGGCGGCGGCGCTGATGGTTTGCGTTGTTTCCGGCGCAGCGGGGTTTAAGGGGGCTGTGCCCCCCCCGGCTTGGGCCGCTGATCATGCCTACGTGCTTCCCGATGGCCGTAAGGTGCCGCTCACCCGCTCCAACACCGAGTTGGCGGTCACGATCAAAAAGGACCAGGATGCTGAAGCCCTGGCCCGGCGACTACGTGGCACGGACGGGACGCTCGAACCCTTTCTGAATGCGCCTCGCTCGCCGGTTCGGCTGTTACGTGTTGACAAGGCGGATGCACAGCGACTTGGCAAGCTTCGACAGGATCCCGGTATCGCCGAAGTCCGGCCCGTCTACCGATTCGCAACTTCCCCGGTGCCGGTCGCTTCCAGCGGAGAGATCGTCTTGAGATTGCAGCCGGGCCTTTCGGACGAGGATCGCGCGGCGCTATGGCGTGAATATCAGGTCGGCATCGCCACGCCGGAGTTCGGTCTGCCGGGCGTGTATCGCCTGGGAGCGTTTGACGCCGACTTTGACGAAGTTGATCTAGCCGCGAGACTGGCCGAAGACGCCCGCACGGTTTGGGCTCAGCCAAATTTCCGTCGTTCCAAGGAGCAACGACAAGTCGTTCCGTCGGATCCGTTCTATTCGTTACAATGGCATTTGAACAACACCGGACAACTGGGCGGTGTATTCGGCGCGGACATCGACGCGCCGGAGGCGTGGCAGGTCACTCTGGGAGAAGGCGTAATCTTCGGTATGTTCGACGATTCGTGCGATGTCGATCACGAAGACCTGGCCGCGAACTACATTGGAATCGGCCACGATCCCTCTTTGGCCGCTACCAATCCTGGTTTTCAGAATCCCCGCCCCAAGCGGGTCGAGGACTCGCACGGCACGGCCGTAATGGGGCTCGCCGTCGCCGCGGCCAACAATTTTGGCGGCAGGGGGGTGGCACCGGCCGCGAAATTCACGGCCTCTCGCGGCCTGACCGAATTCCTGACGGACTCTCAGACCGCAAGCGTCGTTACTTTCGCCCGCCAGCAGAATGTCGACGTACACATCAACAGTTGGGGGTTTGTCGGCCCACAACCCAACCCCCAGGTCTTGGTTGATTCCATCCGGATCGCGTTTGAGCAGGGTCGAAACCGCGGCGACGTCAACGGTGACGGATCGGATGATGTCTTCGGAATGGTCATAGTCTTCTCCGCCGGCAACGAAGGGCAACAGAATGTTCCGGGCTTCGGAGTTTCCACCATTCCCCAGGTGATCTCCGTTGGCGCCAGCAACAACTTCGACCAGCGGGCCAGCTTCAGTAACTTTGGCATCACATTGGCTATCATGGCCCCCGGCGAAGGGTCTCCCTCGGGCATCATGACGACCGACAACACTGACGGGGAATACCCGGAAGACGGTTACAACGTCGGCGGAACAAACCTGGGATTGGGCGTCGCGGACGTTGATGCCGCCGGAAAATACACGCGGTATTTCGGTGGAACGTCGGCGGCTTGCCCGATTGTCGCGGGCGTGGCGGGGCTGATTCTATCAGTGAACCCGAACCTGACGGCGAACGACGTGCGCCTCATCCTCGAACATACGTCAGATCCGATTTCACCCGGCACGGCGAACTATCACGGGATAACCAGTCGGAGTCTCCAATACGGATACGGCCGAGTGAACGCGGGCGGCGCCGGTGCCAAGGTGGGCGCGGTTGAGGCCGCCCAGCAATCCCTCGACAACGGCGGTCGAAGCTGGCCGGATCGCGCCGCTGAGTTGCAGGTTGATGCCCTGCAAATCCGCTGGAAGCAGGGGTACGGTACCGATGAGTATCTTATTGTTGAGTCAAACAGCTCATTTTCCTTTGTTCCAGAGGATGGCGATTGCTACAGCGAACCGCAATTCGGCTGTGCCGGTGAAACGATTTCGCCGCTGCCCGCCGGAGTTACGGTGCTTGCGATCGGCTGCCAGCTCGCATGCGGAGGAGCCGTTGCCCAGTCGTGTGCGACTGGTTCGGACCGATGTGTAGACTTCCTCCAGCCTGACGGTACGAAGTTCTTCGGCATCTACGGTCGTAGCGACATTGGCCGTTATTCCTGGGGCGTCGCCGCTGACTCAACCGGTGCGGTTGTCGATCCCGGCGTTCTTGTGGGAGGGGCCGGGGGAGGATTCGGGGGAGACGGAGACGGAGGAGGAAACGGCGGAGTGGGCGAGGGCATGGGTCCCTCGGTTACGATCAGCGTTTCGCCGCTTCGTGGCAAATCGCCGTTGGTCGTGAATTTCGCGGGCAACGCTGTCAGCGAGGATCCGATCGACGAAAGCAAGACCTCTTGGGATTTCGATATCTCCGATGAAACGCTCACCAATGCCCAGACACGAAACGCGACGTTTACGTATGTTGTGGGGCCTGGCGTTGTGCGGACGTTCGTCGCCCGCTTCACCATGTTTGACACGGCCGGGCGCTCGGGCTTGGCCGAAGTGACCATCACCGTAGAGGGCGACGTTATTTCGGGCGGAAACGGTCCTGGCGAGGACGGAGACTTGCGGATCATTGTCGGCCTTCCGGGAACGCCCGGTTCAAATGTCGATGGTGGTCGGGCGCCGTTCTCTACGCTGCTTAGCATCGACTCCAGCGGGTTGCCGGGTGTGCTACAGTCCGTTTCCTGGGATCTTGGCGATGGCACGCAGGCGTCGACGCTGGTCGTGCCGCACACTTATCAGAATCCAAATGACGAAGATATTCGTATTCCGATCACGGCCACGGTAACGAGTGTGACCCCGGGCGGTGTCGCTACGACCACCGTAACGCGATTCATCACCATTCAGCCCGGCCAGGCAACAGCCCCGACGCCACCGCCGACGCTCCCAGGAACTGGGGCGGAAGGGCTGGGAGGCCGGGCGTTGCCATGTGGAGTTGTTGGGATAGTCCCACTGGTATTCTGCTTCCTGTCGCTCGTGGCGATTCGGCGGCGATCGACCTAACAAATCCATCGGATATTGTTTTCAGAGTAATCGCCGGACTGGTTTACTTATTCCCGTACCCGGGTAAAAAAACGCTGATGACCATGCTGCCTACATCAAGTTCACGACTGGCCGAAGTGATCAAGCTCGCCAATCGGATCGCACGAGAGTACGAACTCGAGTACGTCGGCACGGAGCACGTGCTTCTGGCCCTCGAGCGAGAGGGGCGTGGCACGGCCGCCCAGGTTCTCCATAAATACGGTGCATCCGGTCCAAGGCTGAAGGCCGAAGTCGAAAAGCTGATCAAGAAGCAATTGGATGAGACGTGGGTGTTTGGTCGGCTGCCCGGCACGCCGCATTTCAAGAACGTCATCGCCTCCGCGATTGAGCAGGCTCAGAAGCTCGAATCGCGCGAGGTTTGCACAGAGCACGTGCTCCTGGCGCTACTGCTGGAAAAGGGCTGCGTAGCGAACAAGGCCCTGGCGGCATTGGGTCTGACTTACGACATGGCCAAGAAAGGCGTCGTCGAACTCGCCGGCGCCGCTGATCGATCCGAGGGATAGCGGATTCGATTCACTCGGCTCGGCAGTCACAAGAGGCTTTGGCGGAGAGTCGAGACACTTGCTGCCCAATCCGCCTCACTCGCCCAATGCACGCATCCGCTGCACGTACATTCGGCGCTGAGCGCTTCCCAGAGGCAGATTGTCAACGGCCTGGCGATAAGAATCCCTCGCTGCATGGATTTCGCCGCGAAGGGCCAGCACTTCCGCCCGTCCGGCCAACACTGAAGGCGTCCGCGGCGCCAGGGCCACCGCGGCTTCGGTAAGTTGATCGGCTCGATCGATATCGCCGCCGCCGCGCCGCTCGATCAGCAGCATGGCCAACTCGACGCGTCGCTGCGGATTTGTCGCGTCGATAGAGACTGCCCGCTCGTATCGGTCGATTGCTTCGTCAAGTCGATTGGCCAGCACCAGCGTCGTCGCATATTCGCCGTGCCATTCGGCGTGATCCTGAAACCGTCCGTCAAAAACGGCCAGCCGTTCCATTGCGTCGTTCATTCGACCTGTGTCGCGAAGTTTGCGAATCACCGAAAGCTGCGCGTCGAGTTCGTCGGGGTTGCGC
>JBGTDB010000063.1:0-5750 GCA_041748515.1 Phycisphaerae bacterium | reverse complement strand
GGTCGTGGTTGGATGAGGCAGTTTCCGACGAATTGGCCTGCGTCCAATCGCGCTGGGCGAGATAGCCAAGGGGGACGCCCCAGTCATCGACGATGTAGCGAATCTGGTGATCGCCATCCCCAAAATCTGTGCCGAATGGGGCGCGGTCGAGAAACTGGGTGGGAGCGCCGTTTGCATCCACGGCCCCGGCCGAGCGGTTTTTCTCAGGAAGGCGGTCCAACATGGCTGCGGCGGATTCCGTCAGGGTTTCGATGGCCACGATCATGGCCGCGAGGTCGCGGTGCTCACGAGCGTTGGCGTCGCGATCACTGTCGGTATAGAAACGCATCGCCGCGTAGGGTGGGTCGGGCTTAATCTTCGCCCCGCCGGGTGCCAGGGATTGCCTTGAGCCGCTTCGCGGGACGCCGGTGGCGAAAACTTCGAGTTCATCGGGAGGGTACGGCCCGTACCGTTTCAGGTACGCCGGACGGAGCATGGCCGGGCGCTCTCGCTTGAATTCCTGGATCGCGTCGTTGACCACCTGCAACACCGCCCGGGTGTTGGTCGCCTTCGACTGACTGATAAGCGAGCTGCTGGCCACGCTGATGATGCTGATGAGAATCGCCAGAATGGCCATGACCACGAGGAGCTCGACCATGGTCAGGGCGGCGCGAGCACTGGGCGATCTTGTGATTTGGCGATCTGGTGATTGGAGGGGTCTTTTCAGCATTTCGCATTCGCCATTTCGCATTCGCGGCCGCGCTAAACCTCTTCTCGCTAAGTAGTGCATCCCGCGGTCGCGCCGTGCTCTTCGTGGTGCAATTCCACATTTATTCTCTGCGGCGCGTCCAGTTGGTGACGTCGTCGTCGGAGCCGTAGATTCCATCGGGGCCGGCGCTGATCAGCAGGTACTCGCTCTTTTGAACCGGCGTCGGGCGCGCCTTGATCGATGGATCCCAAATAAAGTGAGCGAAACTATGGTGAAACGGTCGTCCCTCCTGCTGCGCTTCCTCAAGCTTTTGAATTTCGGTCTGCGAAGGATCCGGTGAATCCGCATCGTGAATCCAGTGCATCTCGCCGTGCTCGTCCGCCCCCGCCCCGAAGTCCAGGCCCTCAATGTTGCCGCCAAGAACTCCATTCGCGCTTCCTGTGATGATTGCGTTGTCTTCCTGCCAGTAGATGCCCGCGCCAGCATCGCTTCCGGTCATGCGAAGGACCGAGGGATTGGCTCTGTAATAGAGGATTGGCCGATCCCATGCGTCCATGAACAACGGTTGGTCATAGGCTAGATTCGGCCTATCGTCGACCGGGTTGGTCATCATCTTGGCTTGGTCAAAGAGTTGCTTCAATGAGCGCGTTTTTTCGCGCATTTTCTCGTCGACATATCCTCCTCCGCCGAAACGGGGATGGGTTGTTGCCCCCGTGTTCTCATCGATGTGATATAAACCGGCTGGAGTGCCCTGTGTCGGATTCCGTTTGTTTGTGTCGTCCGACCAGATTCGGTTGGCGTCACGGTTGGTATCCCGAAAACCGGGCGTGCCCAGCCCGTCGGCTCCGATCATGGCATGGACCAGCAGGTGGCCGCCGGCGATTCGGACATCCGCCGACCCGGACTTGGCGGGGTCGTCGATCAGGTTGCGGTTGTTTTGCCCGGAGACCTGTACCCGGTCGCTCGACGACGGCGGAAGCCCGCCGCCCAGCGATTGTTCATTGCGAAACATTGATAACCCGGAATTCAAAGCGCCGAACTGGGCCTCAGTCGTCGCGACCCGGGCCGACGTGCGGACGCTGGAAAACGCGGGGAGCAGCGCCGCCAGCAGAAGCGCTATGATGGCGATCACCACGAGCATCTCAACGAGACTGAACGCGTCTCGACGCGCGATTGAGCGATAAAAAGCTGTGGACATAGGTGTGATCCTGTAGATCGGCGTTAAATTCATCCGACGAAGGAACAATTCTCAAGAAGCGTCCATGCATTCCCCCACGAAGGACACGATGGAAACAATGTCAGGTGCATGATGCGTTTCGCTGCTTCGTTTACTTCGTGGTACTGCAAACTCATTCGATTTCTCTTCGTGCGCTCTACGGACAATCATCTTCCTGCTATTGCCAATACCCTTAATCCTGCCACGGCGGCAGATTACTGATGTCGTCGGAGGTTCCATACTTCCCGTCCACCCCGGGGCTGATCAGCAGGTACGTTTCGGGATTGACTGGGCGCAACGGCGCATCGTTGGGCACATTGTCCTGGGACCTAAGGTTCGTAAAGACCTTTCTATCCAGAATGTACCGGGCAAAAGTTTCGCGATTCTCTTCTTCCACAATCTGTGACGCGGTCAGCTCGTGGCCGGACCACGCGATTGGATGCTTGCCCTCGCTATTGCCAAAATCCCAGCCCGCTAGGCCGCTATCCGGATTGGAACTGGCCCTTCTCCCTGTAAATCCTTCGTTATCTTGATGAAAGTAATACGGGGGTCCGGTCTGCTGCGAACCGCCGGAATACTCGTTTCTTGCGTCGCGGCCTTCCCCCAGCATATTGGTCGGTCGACCAAACTTGTTGGCCGCGTAATAAAGAATCGGCTGGTCAAATGAATCAGCGATGACCGGCAGGTTCTTAATCTTTTCAAACTGCGGAAAAAACGTCCCTTCGTTATTCGCCCGTCCGCGAATCTGCTCGGTCCGGACGGTATTGGCGTTGTTCGGATCGAGATAAAGCGGAGCCCGCTGCGACATTGGCTCGATCGGCCCCCCCGAGGCATACCAGGTCCAGGGTTGGTTACGCCGATCGGACGGAACGCTCTTCCGCGAAACATATCCCTGGGCATCGACCCCCATGAGCATCGCCGGTAGCCAATGCGCTCCATAGACGACGGGAAAACCATCGATGTATGGAAACTTCCCCGCGATTGAATCCTGGAGGCGAAAATTCGCTTCCTGAATCGGCGGGTGGGCGAAGGACGGTGGATAGCCGTTGGTCTGGGCAAAGTCCCCACCCTGCTCGTTCTTGAACATTTCAAGGCCCACGTCGATCGCCTTCATGGCGCTCTGAGTCGAAGCCTTCTTGGCGGCGTTGCGGGCCGCGCCAAGCGACGGCACCAGAATGGCGATCAGCAGAGAAATAATGAAGATCACCGTCAGCAGCTCAACAAGCGTAAAGGCCGGTCGACGAATCATCGAAGTGTTTGCGTTCATGGTGCGCCTCGCGTCAAAGTCAATGGAATCGTATCGCAATGCTCTATCAGGCCGCCTTCCAAGGGCCGTCATTCGCCCGCTAATGACCAGTCGGTGTTCTTGTGCTTCGGTGCGGTCGCGGTCATTCAATCACCAGATTGCCAAATTCTCTTTAGCCTCCCGAAACCGACGAAATCAGCGAGACCAACGGCATAAACAGGGCGATAACGATAAAGCCGACCAACCCGCCGAGTACGACAACCATCACCGGCTCGAGCAGTGACACCAGACTGGCCACGGCCACGTCCATTTCTTCCTCGTAGTTGTCGGCGATCTTAAGCAGCATCTTGTCGAGTTCGCCGGTTTCCTCGCCGACGTCGATCATGTTCGTGACCAGCCCGTCGACGACCTTGGCCTGACGCAGAGGCGCGGCGAAGCTTTCGCCCTCGCGGATCGCGTCGTGGACTTTTTGCATCGACCGGGCGTAGACCTCGTTGCCGGAGGTGTCGCGGGTGATGTTGATGGCTTCGAGAATCGGCACGCCGGCCGCGATCAAAGTACCCAGCGTACGCGTGAAACGGGCCACGGCGCTTTTTTGCACCAGGGTGCCCAGAACGGGAATCTTCATGGCCACGGTGTCCACCGCGAAGCGCCCGCCCTTGGACGAGCGTATGAGCTTGAACCCGGCATAAACCGCGGGAGGGCCGCCGAGCAAGACCATCCAACCGGGGATCGGTCGCCCTGAGACCATCCAGTCGGACGTATTCATCAGGATCATGGTTGCCCCCGGCAGCTCCACGTCGAAGTCGATAAAAATGTCCTTGAACTTCGGAATAACGACGATCATGATGCCCGAAACAATCGCCAGGGCGAAGGTGATAACGACGGCCGGGTAGATCATCGCCCCGATGATCTTCCGCTTCAGCTTTTCGGCCTTTTCCATGAAGTCGGCCAAGCGCTGCAAAATGACGTCAAGCACGCCGCCCGCCTCGCCGGCCGCGACCATGTTGACGTACAGCCGGTTGAAGGCCTTGGGGTAATGCGAGCAGGCCTCGGAAAGCGTTGAGCCACCCTCGATATCCTCAGCCATGCCGCGAAGAATGTTCTTGAGCAGGCCGGGCTTTTGCTGTTCCTCGAGAATCTGAAGACTTCGCAGAATCGGCAGGCCGGCGTCCTGAAGCGTGGATAGCTGTCGCGTTAGCTGGGTCACCTGCTTGTTGCTGACCCGGCCGAATGAAAAGCCCCCACCCTTTTTCTTTTTCGAGCCTGCGGCGGCTTTCGCTTTTGAGCCGCCCTTCTCGCGAATTCGCGTCGGGAAGTAACCCAGATTGCGGATCTTGGACAGGGCGTCTTCGCTTGAGATCGCCTCGATCTCGTCCTTGACCTCCTGGCCCGACTGATTCATCGCCTCATAGGCAAACGTTGGCATAGAAGGCTTTCCGATTCCTGAATTCGCCGCGAAGCGTGGCGCTCAACGCTTAATAACAAGTTTGCCGAACCATCTACTCCTCGACAATCGTCTCGCGAACCACCTCATCCAGCGTAGTCACGCCGTCGTAAATGGCCAGCAATCCGGATTCGCGAAGAGTCCTCATCCCGCGTTTGATGGACTCGCGCCGAAGCACGTCGGTCGACCCCCGCCGCATGATCAACTCACGCAGGGTGTCGTCCATAATCATCAATTCATAAATGCCCATTCGGCCGCGATAGCCGGTATTATTGCAATAATCGCATCCTTTTCCGTAGAAAAACGTACGGTCGCCCACGTCGTCCGGCCGAAGGGCAAGCTCCATGAGCTGCTCCTCCGTCGGACGATATTCCGTCTTGCAATTGACGCAAATTCGACGAACAAGCCGCTGCGCCACGATCGCCTCAAGTGTTGCCGTAATCAGGAACGGCTCCAGCCCAAGGTCGATCAAGCGCGCAATGGCGGCCGGGGCATCGTTTGTATGTAGAGTCGAAAATACCAGGTGTCCCGTCAATGAGGCCTGGACGCTGATCTGGGCGGTTTCGAGGTCGCGAATCTCGCCGACCAGGATGATATCCGGGTCTTGTCGCAGGAAGGAACGCAGCGCACGGGCAAAAGTCATGCCTACTTCGGTTCGAATCTGGGTTTGAACAAGCCCGTCAATATCGTATTCGACCGGATCCTCGGCCGTGAGGATTTTGACCTCGGGATCGTTAAGCTCCTGCAACGCCGCATAAAGCGTGGTGGTCTTTCCGGACCCGGTGGGACCGGTATTGATGATGATCCCGTTGGGCTTTTTCATGAGCTGGCGAAAGACCGACAAATCGTCGTCTCGCATGCCGATCTTGTTGAGATTGAGCTGAACGTTTGAACGGTCCAGCACTCGGAGCACCACGCTTTCGCCGAACATGGTGGGAAGGACGCTGACGCGAAGGTCGATAGGCATGCCGCGTAGCTGAAGCTCGATACGGCCGTCCTGCGGCAGGCGGCGCTCGGCGATGTCCAGGTTGGCCATGACCTTGATGCGCGAGGCAATCGCCAGGGCCACGTAACGTGGCGGCGGAACCATCTCATAGAGCACGCCGTCGATGCGGTAGCGCATCTTGAACTCGTCCTCGAACGGCTCGAAGTG
>JBGTDB010000062.1:0-2635 GCA_041748515.1 Phycisphaerae bacterium | reverse complement strand
CCGGCGCCGTCCGCGGAGGCAGCAATAGCTACTCCAAAAACTCTTATGACGCTTTGACCGGAATGCGTTTCGGCTGGGCCTCGGGATGTTTGGCGATGGCAATGGTCAGGATGCCGTCCTTGTAGGTGGCGTTGACCTTTGCCGGATCGACGGCGCTGGGTAGCTGCATGGTTCGATGAAACGCGCCGTATTGCCGCTCGGTGTAGTGAAAATCGCGGCCTTTCTCTTCGACGTCGTGCTTCTTTTCGCCGCGAATCGTCAGCACGTTTCCAGTGACGTTGATCTCAATCTCCTTTGGATCCACGCCGGGCAGCTCGGCAGACACCGTGAATTCCTTGTGCGATTCGACAAGGTCCATCCGCGGGCCGATCGCCGAAGCGCCAAACGCCGGGAAACCCAGGTCGAAATCACTGCGCCCCATAAATCTCGAGAACAGATCCTCCATTTCGTCGCGAAACCGGGTGATGGCCGTTTCCATTGGAGAGCGACCGCCGTTTCGCTCATTCTTCTTGGGAAAAGGAATAAGATTCATGCAACACCTCCTATTGGACTTTCACTCCGTCCGGGGCGAGTGACTCGCCCCGCCGATTCTCCGAGCGATTGCCCGCCTGCGAAGCGAAAGCAAACGGGCAATGCCGGGAATGGATTAGCCGGCTTTCACTTCGATCTTTCTCGGCTTGGTGTTCTCGGCCTTGGGCAGATGAACCTTCAAGACGCCGTTGCTAATCTCCGCTCGAATCCGATTGCTTTCGATGCCCTCGCCGATGCGGAACACACGAAAGAAATCACCGATGCCGTACTCACATGCGAGAAATCGTGTGTTTTCCGGCTGGCGCCGGGTCACGCGAGCACTGATGGTGAGTTCGCCCTGCTCGAAATTGATGTCCACGTTCTCAGGCTGTGCCCCGGGAACATCCGCCATCAAGAGCAGTTCTTCTTGGCTTTCCAGGATGTCCACGCTGGGCGAGAAGGCTCGACCCGCCTGAATCCGCTCGGGGGTCGTCACATTTCCAGGTCGTCTTTCTACTGTCATTGTTGCCATGTTCATTTGCCTCCGTTTGTTTTCGATTTGAATATGGTTTATCTGTTGTCCGCGGTTAGCATGCCCTGGTTAAATTCACCGGTCACCCCGTGGCACCGCAGTCTCGGCGGTGAAGACACAGGCGTAACGCCTATACCGCACCTCTCACGACAGGCGGCTAGCAGGCCTTGACTTCGATACGCCGTGGCTTGGCCTCCGCCGCCTTCGGGAGGGTTACGGTCAGCACGCCGTCACGCAGCACTGCCTCCACCCGACCGGTTTCAACCGCCATCGGAAGCGCTACAAAGCGCGTAAACGCGCCTGTGCCCCGCTCGCGACGATGAAACGTCACGCCCTCGGCCGATTCCGGCTTGCGCTCGCCGCGTATGGACAACTCGCTACCAACAACTGTCAACTCGACGTCGTTCATGGTCATGCCGGGAAGTTCGGCTTCGACGAAGATGGACTCGGGATCTTCCCACACGTTGACCGCGGGGACCGCCTCGCCGAGCTGCCCGCCGTTTGTCGCAAACGGCATGCCAAAGTCGTCGAAGAAGCGCCCGACCTCACGGCGGAGGTCACTGAACGGAAACACCGGATTGAGCCTACCCAAATACATCGCTCTTACCTCCAATCAATGAAATACCCTCGGCCGCCCCATTGGTGGCCGTCCGTTTGGAAGAGCTGCAAGGCCCGTGCCAGAAGCGCCGTCGCCACGAACCCCTCCTGCGGCATTCCAGGCGGGGGTGGAACTCTTTGTGTAATGACCTTCGGCCATAATGACCCTGCCAGGCTGACAGCCCCGAGTGGTCCATTCGTTCGGAAGATCCCGTTTCCGTGGGACCGAAACGAGTTCGTCACGAATGCTTGAGATTTTCAGGCCGTATAATTCTGCCTTGGCCAGGGCGCGTTTATGGCGTTTCAGAAATCGTCGACCACGGTTGGCGGTTCGCACCCGTTTCCGGACTTGCCCCCCGGACAAATTCGGGCAAGAATCCCTGCTTCAGCTTGGCGAATCGGGCGCGGACAAAATCCAACAAATAACGACAGAGCCAAGCTGGTTCCCGGTCGAAGGGCAAACTAACCTTATTAAGTGGTTCAACGTTGCGGGCACACGCGTTGCCCGCCGGCTATGCCGGCCCAGGCCGGGCGATGCCCGGTGACTTGTCGAAGCGTCGCGCTATCAGGTTTTTCGTCGAGGCCTTTGAAGAGAGAATTACGAGATGCGTTTTAATAATTGGCTCAGTACAAGGTCGACCGTTGCGAAGGTGTTCGCACCGTCACTGTTTCTTGGGATGACGACCCTTGCCGTCGCCGAATCGCTGCCAGCAAAGTTCACGCTCGGCCAATACCTGCCCGGCGACGTCTGGTTCTATGTTCACGTTGTCGACAATCCGGAACGCGCCTGGATCAACGCAAAGTGGGCGGCGGTCTTTGAGGAAGCAAAGAGTCGCGGCCTTGACCGTGACCTTGCCGAATTGATTCTCGCAACTCTTCCGCCGGATCGGCGAGCGGAGCTCGAGCCGAAGCTGGATCGGATCATGAACGCATTGCGCTCGGTCCCCTGGAGTGAGCTTAGCGGTCGCGAATTCGCCATGGCCGAACGGCTCGCGG
>JBGTDB010000061.1:0-3953 GCA_041748515.1 Phycisphaerae bacterium | reverse complement strand
GCGACGCCCGCCGGCACGGCCGTTCAAAGGCTTGCCGCCGGCTTGCGGACCCGCAACGAGGGGAGAGAAGCGATGATTGGCCCAATTAACGGGCATGGACCGGGCTATGGAGGGACGTACTCCTTCTCGGCCGGGGGTGCGCCGGCGATGCCCGGTGGTTGGTGGCAGGGGGGACGGCTCCAAGGATTGGGTGGGTTGCCGATCGGGCAGTTTCGAGCCGATGCCCCAGGAGTGACCAATTTATTGGACCCGGCCGGGAGTTCGTCGATTGGCAATGGTTCGCAGGTAACGTCCGTTTCATGGACGACCGTGCGAGCTGAAATCACCGAGATGCTGCAAGCGATCGGGGGAACCGGCCAGCAGAATCAGATGTTGCAATTGCTCATCACGTTGCTCATTCTCTCCGCCCTTTTACAGCAGGAACCGCAATCCAACACGCGGAGCGGCTCGGCTCTTCTGGAAATGCTCGGGCAAGGGAGCCTGGCGAGCAGACCCGCCTTTGCGTCGTGGACAACCACGACCTACTCAGTTGAATCAACCTCCGCTTCGCAGGCGGAAATGGCTCCTTCCACCTCGGCTTCACCTGGCTGCGTGTCGCCGCAGCCGGCTCCGGCAAATGTCGGCAGCGGACTCGATGTTGCCGCCTGATGTTCGAATTCCTTTCCGAAAGTGCAATTTGAGCGAACACGTTTCTCGGCGTGGCCGCCGGACTTGGCTTGCCCATCCCAATCGATGGGCCAATCGATGAATCGCGCATTTCGGATCGGCCATCTGCTATTCAACTGATTATCGGGGCTTCGATTTCTCCTCGCACGTCCTCGTGCTTACGGGTGATAAATCCGCCTTAATGCCATCGGATAGCTGAAGGCCGGCGACCGCATACTCGATATGGCTTTCGTGAGGATTCCGTGCGCGAAGATTATCGGAGCGGGCAGCCATTGAGCCGAATATCGCAGACCATTCAACGCTTCTTGCGGGCCGAGGAGGTTCCGCGCTGGTTCGGACTCTCACTGGTACTGATATACCTGGTCGGACTGGGAGCCGTCGCCCGGCTTGGGATTGTGCTCGCCCGGCGCGACGCGGCCGCCTACTTTCAGCAGAGCAGTCAATACGCCGTCCGGCAGCTTGCAAACCAATTGAATGCAATTGAAGCAGGCGCGTCCGCGGGTAGCCTTCGCGCCGGCACGGATTCGTCGGCCGAGGCGGTGGGGGGAATCGCCCTCCCGGAGATGCGCCGGGCCATGCGTGAGTTCATGTCCGTTGTGTCCGCCCGGGCGGTGCGCATTATCGAGGACAATCGAATCGTCGTTTCGTCTCAGCCCAACGAGGCGGATGTCGTCATCAACTCGAACGAGGCGGTTGAACTTGCGCCGGGCGAATTCCAGGTCGTTACGGATTCGGCGTCAGATCCAAAGTCCAGCGAGCGCCGCGTTCGCACGGCCCTGTCATGGCGCCCGCCGCCGGCGGCTGGTTCCCATCAACCGGGGGCTTCGCCCGTGGCGCGGCGATACCTTGAAGTCATCCTGCCCATGGATGTGGCCCCGGCCGCGAGCCTAGCCGACCATGCGGCCACCTTGACAATCATCCTCGTCGTATTGGGCGCGCTGTTTCTTGTGTATCGCTGCCTTCGAGAACAGATGCGCAGCGTATGGCGAATCGCCGATCGGCTGGAGCTCCATCGCGGGAACATCGAGCAGGAGCTTTCTTCGCTGCGCATCGCCGACGCGCTGGACACGGTGTCGCATAGTTGGAACGGGTTGGTCGATCTGACCGAGCGACTGCTCGTTTCAGTGCGCCGGTCCGAGGCCAACGAGGAGCTGTCCCGCGCCCTGCAAAAGCAGAGCGGAGGGGCGGTGGCCGAAGCCCTGCACGCGGTTCCCGACGGGATCATCTTCCTGGCCGACGAGGTTCGGTTCGATTACGTCAATGCCGCGGCCCTGCGACTGCTCGGCTGGAACGCCGCGGACTCGAAGCGGTGGACCCTGCCCGATGCACAATCGTCCGGCGTGGGCGAGCAGATCGTGCTACTGCTGCGCAATGCCCTTCGCCCGGACGGAACGTTCGAGGCCTGTACCGAAGTCGTCGAATCGAATCCCGACCAGAGTTCGTACCGGGTGTTTATCATTCCGCTTCAGCGGAACAAACAGACCGGTCGCTGCGTCGTGGTTATTCGCGACGTGAGCCAGCAGCTTCGCGCCGAGCGAGCCCGCGAGGAATTCGTCGCCCAGGTGACGCACGAACTTCGAACGCCGCTGACCAACATCCGCGCTTATGCCGAAACCCTTTCGAGCGGAATGTTCGAAGACCCGAAGGTCATCACCGAGTGTTACAACGTCATCACCAAGGAGACCCGCCGGCTTTCGCGGCTCATCGAGGATATCCTCAGCGTCTCACAGCTTGAAGTCGGAAGCATCGAGCTGCGGCTCGATCAGGTGGATCTGAGGGCCTTGCTCAATGAAGGCCTTCGCGACGTTCGTGGACTGGCCGACGAAAAGAACATCGACGTGCAACTGGTTCTGCCAGCGAAGCTCGAACCCGTCCGCGGCGACCGCGACAAACTGGCGGTCGTGGTCAACAACCTGCTGGGCAACGCGATCAAATACACACAGGCCAACGGCAACGTCATTGTCGGTTGCCAGTTCACCGCCGACACCGTGGTGATGACCTTTAAGGACAACGGCATCGGGATCGATCCCAAAGATCACGCCCGCGTATTTGAGAAGTTTCAACGCGGAAGCGAACCCGAAGTTCAGCAGGAAACCGGCACGGGCATCGGACTCTATACCGCTCGCGAAATTGTGCGTCGCCACGGCGGCGACCTGGAACTCATCAGCGAACGGGGAAAGGGGTCCACATTCCTGGTGCGGCTGCCTCGAAGCGAATCGCGCGCCGGCGCTCTATCCGCCGGCGAAGCCGGATTAAACCGGGCGACGCCCGGCGGCGAAGCCGGTTTGAGCGAGCTGCGGACTTCAGTCCGCGCGGACTCACACGCCGGCGAATCTGGAATCAACCGAGATGGCGTCCGCCCCGATTCGAGCCGCGATGGTGGGGGAGAGGATAAAGATTCGCTCTGCCGGGTCGTGCCGAAGCAGAACCGCGACCTCGAGAAACCTATTTCCGATGCTGCTCCGTCCCCCGGCGAAGCCGGATTGAACCGGGCGACGCCGGGCGGCGAAGTTGCCGTGAACGCGGAGGTGGCCGGCCTTTCGCAGGAAGGAAATCAAAATGTCTAGGATTCTGATCGCCGACGACGATCCCCACATCCTCCGAGTGATGTCCATCTGGCTCCAACGGCATGGGCACGAGGTCGTTCACGCCCGTAACGGGATCGAGGCCCTGAACGCCATTGCGGCCGGCAAAACAGGCTTGAACCCGCCGACGGGCGGTCCGATTGAACTGGTGATTTCGGACATGAACATGCCGCAAATGGATGGGATCGAACTGGCGAAAGCCATCCGCGGTTCAATGTTGAGGCCGGATAATGGCGGAACAACCCCGCCGGCTGACTCATCCGAGCACGATGCGGGTGACGTGGAGATTCCCATCCTGATACTCACCGCCCGTTGCGATCAGCAGGACCTGAATGAAAAGCTCGCCGCCTATGGCGTTCGCGTATTCCCGAAGCCGTTTCTTCCGTCGCAATTAGTGGCCGAAATCGATCGACTCTTGAATCCGGAGCCGCTGGAGAGCACAGCGTGGTGACGTCCGGCTCACAATCAAATCACCCGGCGAAGCCGCATCTTGGCGGAACTTCCCCGGCGGCCGTCACTGAGGTCGCGGGAGCGGGCGACGCGCGCGAAACTCTGGCCCAACTTCGCACGGCACTCCGGAGGGCGGTCTCGGGTGGGCTCGACTCAACGTCACCATGCGACAACGGTTCAGAGCTATCCATTGCTAAAGTGGACGCAATGCTGGATTCGGTTTCATCTTCCGTCGAGCAGATCCAGCTCGAA
>JBGTDB010000060.1:0-3722 GCA_041748515.1 Phycisphaerae bacterium | reverse complement strand
TGGGGCACAAGTTCCGGCCGCACCAGTGTGCCATGCACCTGGCACTTCCATCGCTGCATCGACTGGATCGACTCAACCGGCGATGCCATCGGACGTGGGCGGCGCTGTGCGACGAGCTGGCCGGCGTTCCGGGAATTCGCGTTCCGCACACGCTTCCAGGCGCGACCCGCGGCGGATACCAGTCATTCATCCTGATCTACAAGGGCGCCGAACTCGGCGGACCCAGCCGCGAGGCGTTCGTGAAGGCCGTGCGGAAGGAGGGGGCCCCGCTGACGGTCGATCGGTATTCGCAGATCAACTTTACATACGGCATGTTGCACAAGGCCCCGCTGTTTACCACCATGCACCGCCCGAGCCTGGGCGGAATGTGTTTCGACGCGACCCGCCCGTGGGAGGAGCAAGTCTCGCGCGACACGCTGCCGGTCTCTGAGAAACTTTCCGAGCAGCTTGTAAGCTTCCCCCGACTGGACTCGGCCTCGCCGCGCTTCGCGGGAGCCTGCGGCCGGGCGATCCGCAAGGTGCTTGAATCAGCCATAGCGTAGTCTAGCAATTCAATCCCGGTTCTGAGCACCTCCCACCGCTCCAAGCTGTCGCGGTTCTGATCTTCGGGGTTTCATTGCCCAATGGGTTCCTTTGAGCCATTTTTTGGGTTTGTTTCCGGCGTATTTGGGTTCGTTCGGCCGGGGGTGAATTCGCCGTAAGTCGTTGTGGGATAAGGACTTACGCTCATTTCGTTTGGGTTCGTTTGGGTTCGTTTGGAACGGGCGTTTTTTTTGAGAATGCGGAATGCGGAACGAACAGAATCCGCTATTGACAGTCTATTCGCTCTCAACGCGCGCGGCATCATGGGACAATTCCTCGAGGAATTAAGCATATTGAATAACGCGCGGGGCGCGCGGCGTTAACGTTGTGGCAGACCGATCGTCAGCGCGGGGGTCGGGGGTTGGGAGGAATGGCGAATGGTAAATGAATCGCGGGGATCAAGGCGTGGAGAGGTGGTCCAGGAAGACGGCGAGGTCGTCGAGGTCGATGTCGTCGTCGTGGTCGAAGTCGAAGCCGTAGCAGCCCTGGGGGCACACGACCGGGGCGTCGGGCGAGCCGGCGTCAGAGAAGCAATTCCAGAACGCGGCCGCGTCGCGCAGGTCCACCACCCCGTCCCCGTCCGCGTCGGCGGAAGGCTGTACGCACTCCAGCCTCATCATGTAGGTCTGGGCCATATTTTCCTTTATGCCCAGTTCATCGTTGGCACAACCGATCTCAAGATCAGTGCGATAGCCGATCGTTCCGAAAAAATAGAGTCCTGTGTCAGGCCCCTTTGCGATTCCGCTTGCCTGATCGAGAGTAAAAGTTCCAAACGTTCGCACCCAGACCGGATTGGCTGACCGATCGTAAGCGGCGACAAACGCGTCCCAGTTTCCGAAGCTGGTCCGCTCAATAACTTCGGAACCCGGATCGAAGTCGCCCGTGCCCGAAAAATATCCTGCAAGGACGATCAAACCGTCCGGGGTAATGGCGATGTCGTTGGCCCGCGTCCTGTCGCTGCTTGAGAACAGCCAGGTGCCGCCGTAGTTTCCATCGCCGGTCACCCGGGTCACAAAAATCCGGTCGGTCGACGGAGCGGGTTGCCAGTCTTCGCCCTCGGTGGGGTCGAAGTCGATCACCGGATTGCTGAAGATGTTGCTGTAGCTCCCGGTCACCCAGATGTCGCCATCCGAATCAATCGCAAAAGGGGCGCTGTTGGATTGGGCCAAAATCTGCCAGGTCCGGGTCCAGATCTGCTCGCCGTCGGGGGACAGCCTGGTCAGGTAAGTCGCTCCGGGAATCGTGGCGACATGAACGTCCTGACCCGGTCCGGGGTCGAAGTCCACTGAACCGCGAAAATGACCGCTGACCAGAACGTCGCCGTTGGGAGCAACGGCAATGGCTTCTCCGCCGTTCGCCTGATTGCTTCCGAACGAGCGGGTCCACAGGTACGATCCGTCGGGTCCGAACTTGGTGACAAACGAAGCGCCCACGATGTTGTGAAAGTCTTGCGTTTCGCCCGGATCGAAATCCACCAAGCCTCCGAAGCTCCCCGTCACATAGACGTTTCCCCCACCGTCCACGGCCAAGGCTCTGGCGAAGGCTCCATAGGTTTGTGGAGCGGAGGTTCCGAACACGATCGTGCCAAGGTAATCGCCATCCGGTGAAAGCCGCCAGAGAAACGATTCGTGGAATCCAGTGGCGCTTCGAATGTCCTCGCCCGGCCCGGGATCGAAATCCACGATTCCCTCGAAATCGGCGGCGACAAGCACCGAACCGTCCGGGGCGATGGCAATCCCCGCCCTATTGCTATCGGATCCGACCACGCGGCTCCAGGCGTAAGTACCGTCGGCGTTGATCCGAGTGACGAAAAGATCGCTGGGAGACGGGCCTGAATGAAGATCGACCCCATCAGTGGGGTCGAGGTCACGGTTGGAACCGCCAAATCTGCCAACCGCGAACAGGTTTCCTTTCGGGTCAAGCATCATCGCTCGGTAAAAAACGGAGCCGATCTGTGGCATTCCAACCCACTTGGTAACAGGGTTTGGGCAGTTCACGCCTTCCGCTAGTAGCGAAGACTTGCCCAACATGATGGTAAACATTGATAAGATCATTACAGCATTATGACTTGACATATTGAGATTAATTAAGGATCGCAGTAATTGCCGGACTAATGAAACTGGACTTAGCCTCTCGGGATCTTGCCGGTCAACCTTCAAATACGGCAGAGTCGCCTTCGGCTTCCGGCCTCGGCCATTGACAAGCCTGGTGATAAGGGTTATCGGACGTATTATGAAGCATGCATGCAAGTCGTTTTACCCCCCCCCAAACTAGCTCTGTCGCTTCATGCGCTTTCACTTGCAAGCACCTCGATACTTGTCCGGCGGAATCGAATTTCCGCCGGGAATCCGGAGGTTTCGTCGGTGCGCGGCAGGAACCGTGTGAACTGCCCGGATTTCATTCTATTCGGCGAGCGGATCAAAGTCGAATCGCCTCGGTTCTCTTTTTACGGAGACACACCAACATGTGGGAACGAAAGAATATTTCAAAGTGCGTCATGATTGCCTCCTTTTCGCTGTTGGGCATCGCAACCAGCGTCCGAGCGGTTGAAATCTGGTACGTCGCACCGTGCTTTGGTTCCGGCTCAGGAACGTTTCAGGATCCGTTCTGCAAGATTCAGGACGGTATTCAGGCGGCCCGGGATAGTACTGACACTGATAAATACGTTGTGTTAAGAGGCGGCGAGGATGTCGTCTTCGCGGGGACGGGAAACAAGAATATCGTTTTGCGCGGCAATCAAGTGTATGCCACCGAGAATGATAACAACACGACGATCACGTGTGGAGCTCCTCCATGTATCATCGATTGCGGAGGGTCCGGTCGGGCGTTCGACATCGGTACGAAATCGACGGTAACTATCGACGGGCTCACAATCCGAAACGGATTGCCCACGGGCAATGAGGGAGTCGATGGCGGCGGCATACGGATTCAGTTCGCGAGTCCGACTATTCGAAATAACGTCATAGAAGATTGCACGGCATTCCATGAGACCAGTTCGCGGTCGGGCGGTGGAGTCTATGTCCTGGGCAGCAGCTTTGACGCTCCCGTGATTTCGGGAAACGTCATCAGAAGAAATCGTGCCAATCTGGGCGGCGGAATATACATTTCCGACCAATCCGGGGCGGTGGCGGCAATCGTGC
>JBGTDB010000059.1:0-3583 GCA_041748515.1 Phycisphaerae bacterium | reverse complement strand
GGGCGAAAATCGCTCTCCGATAAGTCTGCGGGCGGCGTCGATCGAATCTTTGCTGAGATTCGTCGAGTCCGTTCGCATGTAAGTGATAAGACCGACCTGACCATCCGCACCGCCAAGGTCAATGCCTTCGTAAAGCTGCTGAGCCACGCGCATCGTGCGGGCCGGAGCAAACCCCATGGCACTCGAAGCGGCCTGTTGCAAGGCGGCCGTGGTAAACGGCGCATTGGGTCTGCTGGTCGTGCGGCGGGTTTGAACGTCGGTGATCGAAAACTCCGGCGCTTTGCCGGGGTCGAGCCCACCGACCACAGCGATCTTCTTCAGTCCTTTTTCTTTGTACGGCGCAAAGTCGCTCTCATCGACCGTGCTTACAACGTATCCGAGCGCTTCGGCGACAGCGCGGGCCTGATCGGCCCTCTCGGCCTGAAAGTCCTTGCCACTAACCTTAATGAGGTCGGCGCCGAATGCGCTGTGCTTGGAGAGCCAGGCATTTCGTTCCTTGGCCGTCCGTCCGGAATCAGCCTTGCCGCCTTCCTGAAACTTTTTCCACAAATCACGCATCGCTTCGGCCTTGGCCAGTTCGGTGGCGAAAAACGCGCTGATTTTCCACGATTCCTGCGGAACGAACGCGCGGATCTCGCGTTCGCGTTCGACAATTAATCGAACCGCAACCGACTGGACCCGACCGGCCGACAGCCCTTTGCCCAGTTTGGATTGCAGCAGCGGGCTAAGCTGATAGCCCACGATCCGGTCAAGGATTCGCCGGGCCTGCTGGGCGTTCACCTTGTCCATGTCCAGGCTGTGGGGATGCTCGAACGCGGCACGGATGGCCTGCTGGGTGATTTCGTTGAAGACAACCCGCTTAGCGACATCGGGGTTGATGCCCAGCGAATGCGTCAAATGCCAGGCGATCGCTTCCCCTTCGCGATCGAGGTCGGTGGCGAGATAAATCTCTCCGGCTCCCTTGGCCGCCTTCTTGAGCCCATTGACTACCTTGCGCTTGGCCGCAAGAACCTCATAAATCGGCTCGAAATCGCCATCGACGTCCACGCCCATGTCGTTAGGCGGCAGGTCGCGAACGTGGCCCATGCTTGCCAGGACCTCGTAGTCCGAACCCAGATATCGGTTAATCGTCTTGGCCTTGGCCGGCGACTCGACGATAACCAGCGCTTTTCCGGATGGATTGGCTTTCTTACTCACGATTGCCTATCAAATTAAACCTGTAAGCCTTGTATCGGCCCAATAGACCGTTCTATCGGCCGCGCTGTCCGAGAACTCCATCGCCGCCATTGCGTAAACGATGATGTCCAAAGGAATGTTCGCGGCGGGGCGGTTTAACCGTCCGGAGTGCCGATGTCAAATGGGGCAATTCGCCGCCGGCGGTGCGTCGGTTGCTTTTGGCCGATATCCGCCTATATTCTCGGACATCGTCGGATTCCGTGTGAAATCCCAGCCCGCAACAGGAGTTTCGCGGCCATGATGAAGTTCTTTCGGAAGCATAACAAAAAGCTGCTGGCCGTCTTTATGGCCCTGTTAATGATCGTTTTTATCGGCGGAAGTGCCCTCGAGGGCATGATTACGCCTAGAATGTCCTCCCCGGTCGGCACGTCGAAATACGGACGCATTTCGAGTACTGACATCCAGAAAGTCAAAGAATCAGTTACTAACATACTGGAATTTACTGGCCGGGACTGGAAGCGTCCGTTTTCGTTGTCCTCTAAGGAATTAGCGCCCCTCGATTGGATGCTCCTCGTTAAAGAAGGCGAAGCGATGGGGATCCACTCGAGTGTTTCCGAACTTCGTGCTAGTGCGGCCGGTCAGGAGTCCTTTGATCAAGTTTCCATTGTCGCCCAACGGTTGGGAATCCGAGCAGATGCAGTTGAAAAGGCGCTGGCCGAGTATCGGGCGGTGCAAAACGCGGCATTGGCGATTGGCGCGGCGGCATTTCCCAGCGAGGCCGAGGTTCAAGTAGCTGCTCGCGATGCCCTGGAGAAGGTGCGGCTTCGCGCGGTCGTAATACCTGCCGCAGCCTTTGTCGAACTCCAAGCCGAGCCGAGCGAAGAAGAGTTGCAAGAACAATTCGAGAAGTACCGCGCTGCGGAGCGCGGTGAGGGGTTGGAGTTTGGCTATTTCAGGCAGCCCTCGGCCAGAGTGCAGTATGTCAAAATCGATCGTGATGCAATCGCCGAGCAGATCGGCGTTGCCAATCTGGAGCGGCGGGCCAAGGAGTTTTTCGACAAGAGCAGGAAGACCCACCTTCCGTTCAAGCGGCATGCCGGCAATTTTCCCGAGCCTCCCGAAACCTCTGAAGAAGTTGAAGACCCCGATCGGGATGAATACCTGACCTGGGAGGAGGCCCAGCATATAGCCGTGGCCGTCATCAAGCGACAGCACGCCGACCGCGCAGCCGCGGATCTGGCGAATTGGATTGTGCAAGACGCGATGGGCCGGTGGCTGGACGCTCCGCGCGGCGACAGCGGTTACAAGGTGGCCCGCGAAGACGAGAGAAATCTCGCATACTTCGACGAGGTCTTGAAGCGCGTCCCGCCTTCATTGAACTTTGAAGGGTCGATAAGCGTCCAGACGACGGACTATTTTACATACCTGGAAGCCGAGGACGTACCGGAACTTGGAACGGCGAGGTTCGAACCTGACAATGGCCCCGCCGCTTCCTTCCGATCGCTGATCTCGCTGAGCGAAGCCTTTATACCAAAGATTCCCGAGGACCCTGGGTCCAGAGAAACCGAGTTTCTCTCCCTTTATCAGACGTGTCCGCGTCCACTTCGTGGCGGACAGCGCGACAACCTTTACGTTTTTCGAGTCATAGAGACCGCGGCGGGGCGTCCGGCCAATTCGTTGGACGAAGTGCGTGAGCAGGTCGTTGCCGACGTGAAGTTGCAGCGGGCGTATGAGGCTTCCATTCGCCGCGCCGAATCAATCGGCCAGTGCGCCAAGGACGATGGTTTGAAAGAGGCGTTCGACGCGGATGAGGAAGCGAAGTTTCATATCAACAAGAGTAACGAGCCCGGCGGATTCTACGAGCCCTTGCCGTTTGCACGGGTGCCGCTGATGATGGCTTCGCGAGGCCGATCTCCGGCTGGAATCTATGCGGGCGCGGGCGTGGGTCGATTGGAAAACGACGCGGTGGATCAGATTTTTGCGATTGCCGAATCGAAAGATAAACGAGGCATCATTGAGATCCCTGATCGGGCGACGGTGATGTTTATCCAAGTGGATGAAATCATCCGCGCCGTGGAAGACGAATTCAACGAACTCAAGGGCACGCTGAGCCAGCAATTGGCCGAGTCTCGATGGAGAGAGGCCGTGGCAAGCTGGCTCGATCCTGAGCAGATTCGCGCTCGAAACGGCTTCCAGGAAGCAGTGCGCTAAATCGGGCAGGTTTCGGCGGACCACACGGTGCCACCATGAACCGCAGGTCGCCCGTTGCCTGCCGGTTTGGGGATTTCGTCGTTTTCTGTCAAATCAATTTGCCCCCGCCGGCGAAACATCCCTATAACTCAGTCGGAATGTCTGAATCATTCCGACAGGCTGGTCCCCGGCCTGCACACGCCCAATACCGCCGCGA
>JBGTDB010000058.1:0-8062 GCA_041748515.1 Phycisphaerae bacterium | reverse complement strand
AAAGTTCTTGCACCGCCCCGCCGCTCTTCCGGTCAGCCCCGTTCCCTCGCACGCCTCGGCATTGTGCTTGTCAATGGGAACGCGAAATAGCTGGTATTGCGTCAGACTGCCGTCATCCAGCGGGCTCTGCTCATAACCTGCCTTGGCCAGGTTCTGTTTGTTGAAGGCGTCCTCGTTGACAACCAGAATCCCGCCTTTCTCAAGATCTGCGACGTTGGACTTCAGCGCCGCCGGGTTCATCGCAATCAGCGCATTGACGCTGTCGCCCGCGGTTCGAAGTTTTCGAGAACCGAAGTTCAATTGATATCCGCTGACGCCCGCCAGCGTTCCCGCCGGCGCGCGAATCTCCGCGGGGAAATCGGGGAAGGTGCTTACGTCGTTGCCGAAAATCGCGGACGTGTTGGTCAGTTGAGTCCCGGCAAGTTGCATGCCATCGCCGGAGTCGCCCACGAATCGAACCACGATTTCTTCACGTTGAATCGACTGGACCGATCTCTTGGACGTGCCGGCAGTCTGGGTCGTTGCGACCATGACTAAAGTCCACTCCTTGGTTCACCTATGACGACGCTCCCACTCGGGTACGAACTCGCCTAAGGTGTGAAACGCGAATACTTTTCGCCCGTGCGCCAAGACGGCCGGGCCCATTCAGTCCAAAACCCGTGCCGCACGGTGAAAGTGGGAAATTCTATGCGATTCATCGTCCGAATACAACCGCTGCAATTGCAAAACAAACTCCTGCTGAGGCGATGCGCCCGTTTCCGCACTCACCCGAGGAGGCGGCGGAGAATCGAAAGGCCGGCCAGGCCTTTCGGAGTTCAACTTCGGTCCGGATTGCTATAGAATCGCGGAGCGATGCCGCCGCGCCGGCGGCTCGGAGAACGCCTCCTATGCTGAAACGATGCGAAAACGTCCTTGAAGCCATCGGCCGGACCCCCATTGTCCGGCTGAACCAGATCACCCAAGGCCTATCGGCCGCCATCTATGCCAAGATCGAGTTCGTCAATCCCGGCGGCAGCGTCAAGGACCGAATAGCCTTGGCTATGGTCAGCGCCGCCGAGAGCGAGGGCCTGCTGAAGCCCGGCGGCACGATCGTCGAAGCCACGTCCGGAAACACCGGCGTGGGACTGGCCATGGTCGCAGCGGTAAAGGGCTACCGCTGTATTTTTGTCATGCCGGACAAGATGAGCGCCGAGAAAATCCGCCTCCTGAAGGCCTACGGGGCGGAAGTGGTCCTGACCCCGGCCTCAGCTGAATCGAACAGCTCGGAAGGCTACAGCGGCGTCGCCCAGCGACTGACTAACGAAATTCCCAATGCCTGGCAACCGGATCAGTTCACCAACCTTAACAACCCCGATTACCACTACCGCGGCACAGGTCCGGAAATCTGGGAGCAAACCGAGGGCAAAATCACTGTTTTTGTCGGCGGAATTGGAACCGGCGGAACCATTTCCGGCGTCGGCCGATTCCTGAAAGAGAAGAACCCGGCGATTCGCGTCGTCGCCGCCGATCCCGAAGGATCCATTCTTTCCGGCGATTCACCTCACCCCTGGGCCGTCGAAGGTATCGGCGAAGACTATGTCCCCAAGACCTTCAATTCCCATGTCGTGGACGAGTGGATTCGCGTAAGTGACACGGATTCTTTTACCGTGGCTCGCGACATGGCTCGCCGCGAAGGATTGCTCGTCGGCGGCTCATGCGGCACGGCCATGGCCGCCGCTTTGCGATACGCCCGCCGCCTCGGTCCAGACGATCTGGTCGTCGTCCTTTGTCCCGATACCGGGCGGAACTACCTCTCGAAAATGTATTCCGACGAATGGATGATCGAACACGGCTTCATGACACCCGTCGGCCGCAGCTATTCCGTGGCCGACCTTCTGCGCCATCGCGGCGAAGTGCCCGTCCTGTGTGTCGAACCGCAACAGAAGGCCGAAGAAGCCATCCACATGCTCCGCCAACACGGGATTTCCCAGCTCCCGGTCATCGAAGACGGTCGGGTTGTCGGTGGAATACGGGAATTGACCCTGGCTCGACTGCTGCATTCGCGCATGGACCCACGTCAGGTTCCTGTCCGCGACGTCATGGCCCGGCCCATGCCGACCGTGGACGAATCCGTCGATCTTGATGAGGTCTACCGACTTCTCTCTTCGGGAAACAGCGGCGTCGTTGCCTTGCGGGCGGGAGTGCCGGTCGGCGTCGTTACGCGGATCGACTTGGTCAATTTCTGGGACGATCCGCTGCGTGCCACCGAAGCCGAAAAACACGCGGAATCAACCGCCCGTTAGATAGCCGTCTGTCTCAGGAACAAAACTCAGCGGCATTCCGCGCATCGAGAGGGCGAGGCTCCAGCAGAGCCGCAGCTCGCCGGGAGTCTCGCCCTCGTGGATGCACAGTAAACTTAATCCATCAAACCGGCAATGCCGCGAATTCCGAACTAAGATTTCGCAATTCACCGCCGCCCTACCGGCCTCCGGATTTTCCGGCTCCCCGACGGAGCAGCGGATTGGCCCTTCGGCTCTTGATCTCTTCCTGTTTGAGTCGAGCATCTTCGTGCAACGCTTCGTTGCCCGGCGCCTGGGCCTCGCCCGGTGGCGCTACAATGTCAAAGAGGATAATTCCCGACTCTCGGCCTGAACCAACAAGCGGAGAACCGGCGTAGTCAATCTGCGGTGCTCCGCCCGGCTGGAACGACAACAGCTTGGCCGATACGCCCAGCAATGCCGCCGGCTGGCTGCAAAGCGCCTGGAATTCCTCTTCGGACATCACCGGCAGGCCCGCCGTCTGCATCTGGCCCGCATGGTCTTCTCGCGCCGCGACGCAGCGAACGTCCCGGTCGCAAACCGTGCTTGCGATTCCGTCGATCCGGGCCTTGCCCTTGTCCGTGCTCAGCTTCGGCAATCGGAAGTTGTTGGCGATTCCGCCTGTTGTGTATTGACTCAGCAGCGTCTGGTCCCAACAGGAAATACAGCGCGTCGTCCCCGATCGACCGGCCTCGTTCTGATTCCAGATGTCGAACTTCGCCTTCGTCGTCACCGGCCCAAGCGAATCCTGACGAAGATCCTGACTCAGCGGATACAGCGTCAGGTCCGTGTCGATTTGCACCGACACACCCGGTCGAGACATCGCCGTCGAACCCGAGGCGAAGAAGTTGAGCAGCAACTGGTCGTACGCGAAATCCAGTTGGAATGCGTCCATGTCCAACTGGCCGGGGATCGCCTCCGCCTCGCAGCAGACCCCCTGGTCGTCGAACAGCGTGCAGTCCAGCAGTTCCTCGCCCTGCTCTACGCAGCGGTTCTGGAAAGCGAATGCGTTATATTCCCACGCCGCGGTCCGGGAGTAGTCCACAATGGTCGCGTGGCCGCTCAGGTGGTTCCAGCGGATTTCATGCCCGGCGTCGTTGACCGCGAAGGCGTATACGAACCCGCGAAGCACGCGCCCGCCGGGATTCTCCGGATCGGGCCGACCGGCCGGACTGCCCCCATCCAGCGCGGTGAACGGCTGGCAGTCCAACGGACCGCCCGTCCAGGCCGACCAGAAGAGCGGCTGATCCTTGGTCAGGGGAACCATGCAGTTCACCCAGTTCCAACCCGGCTCGGCCTCGGCGATCTGAACCGGCGGACTGCCCGCTTCAATCGCGTCCAGAGGCGCGTCGCCATTGACGAAATAGAGCTTCACCCACACGTCGTTCGCCTCGTCATTGGTCAGGGTCAGGATCGTGTCCTGCACGAGATTGATGCCCCCTGCACCATTATCCGTCCAGCGAAGATCAACCTTCGAGAAGGCCAACAGGCTGCCCTTGACGCTAGCGTCCACCCGTGGCGCGGGGTCGATGGTGATGTCGGCAGAACAGGAGGTGGTATTGCCACAGCAATCCTCGGCCGTGAAGGTCACCGTCGTGGTCGTGCCAAAGGCAAAGCCACATTCGGGCGCGTCGTTTGTAAGCGTCAGATCGCAACCACTACCCGACGAAAACACGAGGGACCAGGCGTTGAGGGTACCAATATCTTCGCCGGCGTTATCTGCGACGGTGATCGTCCAGTCTCCCTGGGCGTCCATGCCGTCGAACGCGCTCAGCGGATTGTTCGGCACGTAATCAGGCGGTGAAGTCATTGTAATAGCGCACAAGGCTTCGATCGGCCCGCCGGCCCCACTGTCGGAAAGGACAATGTCAAAATTATCTTGACCACATCCAAATGGGCCACCCTGGTGACATTCGGCCCCTGTATTAGCCCCCATGCGATCGATCAATGTTACGGTTGTTCCGCCATGCGAAAGACTTACGCAAAGGTCGCCAACAAACGTATGAGTCACGTCGAGTCCGACTCTCAGGTCCGAAACCGTGAACGAGTTCGGTACGGTGATGGTGTGCGAGACACCGGTCGAATTGTTGTCCGGGATTGCAAGACCAAGGCCGGCCGCCGAATACTCAGTACCGGATGCTCCGATCGACGCGCAATTATCCTCGGCCATGAAGCTGTCCAGCCAGTCCTGCACCTCGTCGTTGCAGATCTTGTCGCCCCGGGCGAAGGTCACGTCGGGTGGACAGAACGTGATCGTCGGAGGAATATCGTCCCGCAACTCGGCCGAGTCGGACTCCGACTGCTCGCCGTTGCCGGCGCAGTCCTCGGCCTCTACCTGGATCTCCACGGTCGCCGGACAAACCGTCAGGTCGAACGCGCGGAACGTGCCGTTGTAGGTCAGAGTGCGACCGGCGTCCGACGCAACCGGAGTGCCCGGATCCAGGCTGTCCACCGAGATTCCCTGGCCGTTGATGGTAAAGACGATATTCGGCTCGTCGATGCAGCAGTTGTCGTGGATCACGGCCGTGAAATCGACCGTCGCCTCGCAATTGTCGTCGAGCAGAATCGGTTCGCTATTGGTGATGTCGATGCTGACGGAGATCGGCGTGTTGTCCTGCACCGTGACCGTCGCATTGCATGAATCGGTTTCGCCGGTCAGATCTTCAATCCCCAGCGTCACGACGTGGTCGCCCTCGCCGCAGACCTGAACCGTCTGAACACATCCGGCCGGCAGTCCGTCCACCTCGACGATGCACAAGCTGGCGATGTCCGCCGGACCGTTGGGATCGAACGAGCCGTCGTCTATGTCGGCGACGTCCACCATGATGCAGCAATTCGCGTCCGCGACGTCGGAGAAATCCTGGCAGACAGCGACGGGCGGCTCGTTGACCACCACTTTCATCGCAAAGAAGGCATTTACGCTCGTCGAAGCCGGCGTGATGCCTGGATAGGACGTCGCCGATCCCCAGGATGAATAAAGATTACCCAACATGCAGGCATTGCCGTTGTAGTCGCCGTATCGCGGACACCCGCCGCCGAGGTTGCAGGTTTGTCCTGACGCGATATTGCATTGGCATCCAGCCCCCACCCCCATGTTCGCTCCGCCGCAATCAGAAAAATCGCATCGAGTGGCCGTGGCTGTTCCCGCTGCAGTGGTACACACGCCGGCGAGCTGCGGTTGGGTGGGACAGGCCTCGGAATCGGTGGCTGCCCGGGGCGCGCAGGGCCACCCGGAATCGCACAAATTGTCCGAAACCGGCGTAATGCGAACCTCACCCGTCCAGACAAGGTCTCCATTGCCGTCCACCGTAGCTCCGCCGCAATAAAAATCAGTCGTATCTGAAAACTGAACCGTCTCAAACCAGGTCACGTAGGCATTGCCCCGCGTCGAGCACACCCACGGCATCCAGCGGCGGCCGACTTCGTTCCGATTGATCGGGGTCTCGCCGCTCCAAGTCAGGCCACCGTCCGTCGAATGCCGCACGAAGACTTCTTCATCAAAGGCACCGGCCGCTCCAGTCAAGGAATTGGCATAGGCCAGGTAGATATGGGTCGGATCGGTGTCATCCACCGCCAGGGTGTGGCTCGAAAGATTGTTGCCGTTGTTGCAGCGATCCAGCCCGGCAATGGGACACTCCACGCCGAACACGCTGGCGACGTTGACCGGGAATCCAACCTGCGCATTCAGGCCATTGTCGCACGAGCTGAACTTGTGGACCATGACGTTCCCGCCGGATCGATACACGACGTAGACGAATCCGTCAGATCCCACGGTGATTCGAGAATAATTGGCACCCGCCGCATCAATGGCCAACTTGGCCGTCCAGTTGACTCCGCTGTCCGAGGAACAGATTAGCGAGGGAATTTCCGGACCGGCAATCGCGGTGTTGCCTGCGCCGCCGCACCCCCCGCCGCTGAAATCGCGCCAGGCCGAATACACCTGGTCCTCATTGCTGGCGGAAAGGTTCCAGCGATCCGCCGCTATATGGTGTTGGTCGGGAAAACACGAGGTGCCCGCACCTTCCGTGCAGACCGTGGCATTGGCGAGAAACGGAAAAGTCTGGCCATTGTCCGTCGAGCGGGTCATAGCCGTCGAACACGACGGCGCCGTTGGGAAGCCGATGTAGGCGAAATAGAAATTCCCTGTCGCACCGTAGGCAACGCTCGGGTCGCCGTTGGCTCCCGTGTTACCTCCGGTGCCCGCCAGTCCAGTGAAAGGAAAAGTCAGGCCGCCGTCGTTGGAAGTGGCAAAATTGCGGCCGTTGCTGACCACCACAATATTCAGGCCATCATCGGATACGGCCACTTCAATCTCACTGCCCGCGCCCGCGGTTTGGACCCGGAGAATCGGTGCAAGAGTCGGAGTGCCCGCAACGGCGCTCTGCGATTCAACCTGTCCTGGAGGCCTCGCCTGCGCCCCTCCGTCGCCCCCTCGTCGGCCTTGCTCTTGCTGCGGTTGAGCTCCTTCAATCGCTCGTTGAACCTCAACAGGAATCAGCCGCGGCGTATTGCGCAGATTCTCGATTCGGCGTTGAACATCAGCGGGTTCCCCCCGCGCCGGCAGAACCGCCGACTGGCCGATCACCGCGATTTCGTTGGCATACGACGCGAGCGTGCCCGGCTGGAGCACGCCCTCGATTCGGATGAGCTTGTTGTCCGCGGCTATGGCGGTGGTGTGACGGATGGACATCTCCGCGCCGTCGGGATCCTGGAATCGCGGACCGCGGCGCTCCATGGGAACGACGTACCGGCGCTGCAACGCCGGCCAGCCCGCGATTTCATTAAACGCGGCCGGATAGCCGGGGTATTCCGCGTCGATCTCCTTCAGTCGCCGTACAGCCTCATCATGACTCAGCCGGTTTTCGGTGATAATCATGATCCGCGGAGCAAGCGCCTCGGTCGGCGTGCCGCGCTGATCGGTGGGAATGCGAAGGAGTTCAACCGCGTTCTTGTATCGCTGCTGCGGCGGCGGAACCCAAGCTTCCGGATACATGACGAACGCGCCCGGCGCTATGTCAAGCCGCTTGGTCTGCGTCTGCGGACCCTGCCCTTGCGCAAACGTCGCCACACTTGAAACGACCGCAAGAACTCCAAGCAGGTGGACGCACCACGTCCCCGCGCTTCGCTTACCCAACCCCGACAATTTCATTCTCAGGTTTCCTTTCCGCGCATGACCGGTTCAAAGACGGGTCTGCTCGCTCATCGCTGATCGATACCAATTGCTCGCCCCATCCTTCGTTGGCGTGCCGCAACCCCTGGGCAGGCCCAAGGCTGACTGGCGCAATGAATACAACCTGGGCGCAAACCGGGCATGTATTTCAATACGCCGATTGCCCAATAACTTGTCGGCCAGGGTCAACGCCAGTTTGCATTACTTCTTGCCTGAATCCGCAGGCTTTGCATCGGCCGATATTACCGGCAAAGTGACCGAAATGTTAACTTAATAGGTTTCAATAATCAAGGTTCGCGAACGTTAGCTGTGCTCTGCGGACAGAACTTTTCCATCCAAAATACACGCGGGTCGCTCGTTTGGCCTACGATTGGCGTCGCCGGATTTGGATCGGGCAACTTGGCGAGACCGTCGCACTTTCAGCGGCTTGCCACTTACTATATAATAAAGCACCGCGGCCGGGGGGTTGGTTGAGCCCCCCGGCCGCGGCGTGTTCCTACACCTCAAAGTCTATGTCTATCGTTGCGGAGTCGTGCCGAGATGCATACGGTTATCCGTTGCGCTGCTTCGGTCCGTCTCGATGGACTTGGTCTTC